>JBIKNV010000161.1:0-6220 GCA_044358475.1 Pirellulales bacterium
CACGGCGTTTGCGGCGATTGGAGCGATATTGACTCAATGCGCAAGATGGCGGTAGAGTGCATTGTCTGGCAAGGATGGCAAGCAAGGAGGCTGGTTCTGGAGTGAATCCAAACCGTTTTTGGAACAGGATTCCTTCTCTGGCTTTCGCTGCTTACGTCCCCCGGGCGTGATTCGTCGAAATGGAGTGCGACGACGGATGTTCTGGCCGACTGGGAGACCGGCGGTTCTGGCATCTGCGAATGGCAACAGGAGGCCTTAGGTGTTCGGGGTTGAATCGCGGACGAGAATGCCCTGAACTCCGTATTTGACTAGCTGTGCCACGGCTAGGCAGAGGAAAGAGCACATGCAAAAGACCGTGTATACCACTGGTGAGGCGGCAAAGATCTGCAAGGTGAGTCAGCAGACGATCATTCGCTGCTTCGACTCGGGGCAGCTGAAGGGGTTCCGGGTGCCGGGCAGCCGGTTTCGCCGCATCCCCCGCGACCAGCTGTTTCTGTTCATGCGTGACAACGGCATCCCGACGGATGCGTTGGAGAGCGGCCGACGGAAGGTTCTCGTCGTCGACGACGATCAGGATCTCGTCGAGCTGATCACCGACGTTCTTGAGCGAGATGGTCGCTTCGAGACACGCAGCGTCAATAACGGTTTCGATGCCGGCATGCTGGTGAAGGACTACCGTCCCGATCTCATCGTGCTCGACGTGATGCTGCCCGATATCAACGGCAAGGAAGTCTGTCAGCGAGTCCGCAGCGACTCCACGATGGACGAGGTCAAGATCATCTGCATCTCGGGTATGTGTGAGCCGGACAAGATCGAGGACCTCAAGGCGTCGGGTGCCAACGAGTTCCTGCAGAAGCCGTTCGAAGCCGAGGTCCTCGTCGATCGGATCTGTGGTCTGCTCGACATGGAGTCGGTGGCCGCCGGTTCCTGATGACAGCACCGTCTGGAGCCTGGCTGCTGCTCGACCGCGACAGCCGGCCTCCCGTTGCACTGCCGGTCCCTCGTCAGGCCTGCCTGGGCCTGACGAGGGCCGTGCTGTTTCATGGCGAAGGCTGGCAGCACGGTGGTGCGGCTGTCGGTGCGGCTTGGCAAATGGCATGGGAGTATGCCGGTGGCGACCCGGCCGTGGCCGTCTGTCTGTCGGCATGGCAGCGGCATGGCGGCAGCGCGGAGCGACCGCCGTTGCGGTGGATCGCTGCGGCCCTCGTCCTGGGGGACGATGTGCGGTCGGGCCGAGCCGCTGGCGCGATGTTCGTGAGAGAGACGGCCTGGACCGATTTTTTGTCGGCGGGTGGTGGGCTACGCGGCGGCGAGCCGATTCGCTCCTTTGGCGATGGTGATCGTCGCCGTGAAGACGTTCAGGCCCTCACCGCGGCCGTGCTCGGTGGGGCGATCGACGCGGTGGCCGGGCCCCTGCCCCCGGCAGCCGGGGTCGAGCCGTTGCCGGAGGCTGCCGTGCTTCGCGATGCCGTACGAACTGCGGTTTCGGTCGAGGCATGTGCCCGTCGGTTCGACGGTGCGGTGCGGGAGAACAGGCTCGCAGCGATGCGTGAGCTGGCGTACGGGGCTGGGCATGAGATCAATAACCCTCTCGCCAACATCGCGGCTCGGGCGCAGGCCCTGCTCCTGGAGGAAACGGATCAGGAGCGTCGCCGCCGGCTGTCAACGATCGTCGATCAGGCATTCCGGGCTCGTGACATGATCGGCGGACTGATGGTGTTTGCCCGACCGCCAAGACCACGTCAGGAGATCACCGAGCTGGGTCCGCTGCTGGCCGGTGTGCTCGATGCCTCGCGGCCGATGGCTGCCGTCCGAGGAGCGCGACTGGAATACTCCCCGCCGAATGAGCCGCTCTCGGCATGGGTCGACGGCACGCATGTCGAGGAGGCCGTGCGGGCGATCGTGGTCAACGCCCTCGAGGCAGTCAATCCGGGTGGTCGCGTCATGCTGTCGGTTGCGGCTGCGGACGGAGCGTTGGACGACGTGGATGCGGCCTGCCTCATCAAGGTCATCGACGAGGGACGAGGGATGGATGTGGAGACGGCCCAGCGGGCGATCGATCCCTTTTTCAGTGGCCGAGAAGCGGGCCGGGGTATCGGGCTGGGACTTTCCAAGGCCTGGCGGTTGATCGACACCAATGGCGGTGTGTTGGAAATCGATTCCAAGCCCGGTCGCGGCACGTGCGTGACGATCCGAGTGCCACGAACGAGCCAGTCGGTGGCGTCAGTCGCGCGTGAGAGTTTTCCCATCTTGCCGCAATCAGTGATGGAAAAGTGGGTGGGAGCCTTGACGACGCTTTCTCCCCCCCGGTTCTCCCGTTGCCCGGGGTTGTTGGCTTTCGCGGTGTTCTCTATTCTTCCCCGCATCAGCCGCCAAGCACCCTTGGATGACCTGTGGCGACTGACGGCGTTGTATTGTTTGCCTCGTATGCATGGATGCATCGATGAGCCTTCTTGGATCACATGGTGAGACGGGCCTGCAGGAGGCCCTCCGGACCGGAACCGGCGACAGTCTCCGAACTGCTTCGGCCAGCGGGCGTCACGGACGCATTGGGCAGCCCCACGCGTGGCATGCCCGGGTCGCAATTCAGGACGATTCCCATGACGTGCTTGGGCAGCAGGCCGTGGCGAAGGCGGCGGCCTGGTTGCTCGATCGACAGGGAGAAGACGGTCACTGGAGGGGGCCCCTCGAGGGCGACACGATCCTCGAAAGTGAATACATCATCATTCTCGCATGGGCCGGCAGGCTCACCCGCCCGGAGGCGGCGGCATGTGCCCGCAGGATCCTGCGGGAGCAGCTTCCGTCGGGTGGCTGGGCGATCTATCCAGGTGGTCCGGTCGACGTGAGCGCCAGCGTGAAGGCCTACCTGGCCCTCAAGGTGATGGGGCACGACGCGTCGTCGCCGGCACTTGCGCGGGCGCGGGCTGCTATCCGGATAGCCGGCGGCCCGTGGGCGGTCAACAGTTTCACCCGCTTCTACCTCGCGCTCCTCGGGCAGATTCCCTACTCGGCGTGCCCGGCCGTGCCGCCGGAGATGGTGCTGCTGCCCGATTGGTTTCCGATCAACCTGCACCGCGTGTCGGCATGGTCGCGGACGATGATCGTGCCGCTGTCATTGATGTGGACGTTCAAGCCGGTGCGGACGATGCCTGTCCACTCAGGAATGCTCGAGCTGTTCGAGCCCGGGGAAATCGATCGGCCGCCGCCGACCGGCGGCAGTGGCCCGTGGGATCGATTCTTCCGGGGCGTTGATCGGGTGATGAAAGCCTGTGAGTCCGTCGGCCTGCAGCCGTTTCGGAGTCGTGCCGTGCAGGCCTGCCGGCGGTGGATGCTCGAGCGGTTCGAAGGGAGCGACGGTCTGGGGGCCATCTTTCCACCCATCGTGTGGAGCATCGTCGCCTTGCGGGCGATGGGGTGCGACGAGGACGCGCCGGAAGTCGAAGAGTGCTGGCGGCAACTGCATCGGCTCGTGGAACCGGAAGATGACGGCGGCGTGCGGATCGAGCCCTGCCGATCACCGGTGTGGGATACGGCCATCACGCTTCGGGCGCTCGCCGACGCCACGGCCGCTGGCGTTTGTGGCGGGGAACAGCCTCGGCGGCAGCTCGATCGGGCGGTCGACTGGCTGCTTGACAACGAACTCCGCACGGCGGGCGATTGGCGCAAGGGTGTGCCTGCCGCGCGGCGTCCTGCGGACGCTTCGGGCTGGTGCTTTCAGTATGCCAACCGCTTCTATCCCGATGTCGACGATACGGCAATGGTGCTGATCGCGTTTGCCGAGTGGCGTCGATCGGTGGCCCATGCCATCACGGCCGAGGAGATCGACCACGCCGACAAGCGGCGGCTCGACCGCGTGGCAGCCGCGATCACGCGGGCTGTCGAGTGGTTGGTTGCCATGCAGAATTCGGACGGTGGCTGGGCCGCCTTCGATCGCGACAACGATTTTGAACTGCTTTGCCGGGTGCCCTTCGCCGACCACAACGCGATGATTGACCCGAGCACACCCGACATCGCCGGCCGGGTGCTCGAGGCCCTCGGGCGGCTCGGGGTACGGTGTGGCCACCCCGTCGTGGATCGCGGCGTCGCCTATCTCCGGCGGTGTCAGGAGGCCGATGGCGCCTGGTTTGGCCGGTGGGGTGTAAACTACATTTACGGGACCTGGCAGGCGGTCGAGGGACTGCGGGCGGTGGGCGTCGCGGCGGACGATCCGGCAGTGCGGTCGGCCGCGAATTGGCTGGTATCGCGTCAGCAGTCCGACGGCGGATGGGGAGAATCGCCCGACAGTTATGCCGATCCCGCCTTGGCGGGCCAAGGCACCCCAACACCTTCGCAGACGGCGTGGGCCATTGCCGGGCTTGTCGCAGCCGAGCGGTTGGACGGAGCCGCCGCTCGCGGCGTCGACTGGCTCGTCGACCGTCAAGCCTTCGACGGAGACTGGGAGGAGACAGAATTCACCGGCACGGGCTTTCCCAAGGTGTTCTACCTTCGCTACCACTATTACCGCCTTTACTTCCCGCTCATGGCCGTGGCGCGTTGGTGTCGGGCCGAACGGGGTTCGATTCGGCATGGCGGGATCGCTCGGGAGATGGTCGCATGAGTGTTCCTGTGGGACAGATGCTGGCGGTGTTGCGGCATGTGGCCGTGCAGAAATTACGGGGGAACACCCGTTATCCGCTGGTGCTCATGCTCGAACCGCTCTTTCGCTGCAATCTCGCCTGCGGCGGATGTGGAAAGATCCAGCACCCGGTGGAGATCCTCCGATCGCACCTGTCGGCCGAGCAGTGCCTGGCTGCAGTCGATGAGTGCGGGGCACCGATGATCTCGATCCCCGGGGGTGAGCCGCTCCTTCATCCGCAGATCGAGGAGATCGTCGCCGGCATCGTGGCCCGCAAGAAGTATCTGTACCTCTGCACCAACGCCATCAAGTTGGAGGAGATGCTGCCCCGCTTCAGGCCGTCTCCCTACCTGGCGTTTTCGGTGCATCTCGACGGCCCCCGCGAGGAGCATGACCATGCCGTCTGTCGCGAGGGGGTGTATGACGTGGCGGTTTCGGCGATCCGGGCCGCCCGGGCGGCCGGCTTTCGCGTCACTACCAATTCCACGCTCTTCACCGACGCCGATCCCCAACGCTATCGCCGCTTCTTCGACGACTGCATGGCTCTTGGTGTGGAGGGCATGATGATCTCGCCGGGGTATTCGTATGCGAAGGCCCCGGACCAGGAGCACTTCCTCCGTCGCGAGCGGAGCCAGTCGCTGTTTCGCCGGATCCTCGACAATCCGTCGGCCCGCTGGCGGTTCAACCAGTCACCGGTGTTCCTCGAGTTTCTCAAGGGGGCGTGGGATCTCGAGTGTCGTCCCTGGGGCACGCCCACCTACAACCTCTTCGGCTGGCAGCGGCCCTGCTATCTCCTCGACGAGGGTTATGCGAGGACGTTTCGCGAACTCATGGAAGACACCGATTGGGATGCCTACGGTCGGTCGAGCGGCAACGCGAAGTGCCAGGATTGCATGGTGCACTGCGGCTACGAACCGGCGGCCGTGGAGGCGACGTTCGGGTCGCTCGGCGGCCTGCTGGCCACCGCTCGGCTGATGCTCTTTGGCCCACCGCGGTCACGGCCGCAGCCCGACCTCCCCCCGGTGCCACAGCCAGCCCTCCAGGCGAACGGCCTGCCGGCCCTGCCGATTCTCGACCGGGTGGCGTGAAGCGAAAATCGGGATGGCAGTGATCCTTCTCGACACGAGTCGTCTTCCCAGCCAGCCGCAGGGCGCAAGCCCGCGGGATGCCCTACCAGCCGGCGTCGCTTCAGTCCCCCGGGCTGGCGCCCGGGGCTGAGTGGTGGTGGGGACACCCAGCCGCAGGGCGCAAGCCCGCGGGATTTGCCGTGTTGCACTGCCCGGCTGGAGGGCGGGCTTTCAAGAGCGAACGGACGTTCGCCAAGAAACCCGAGGCCAGGATGGCGAGGGTTTCGTAAAGCCAGCCGCAGGGCGCAAGCCCGCGGGATTTGCCGTGTTGCACTGCCCGGCTGGAGGGCGGGCTTTCAAGAGCGAACGGACGTTCGCCAAGAAACCCGAGGCCAGGATGGCGAGGGTTTCATAAAGCCAGCCGCAGGGCGCAAGCCCGCGGGATGCCCTACCAGCCGGCGTCGCTTCAGTCCCCCGGGCTGGCGCCCGGGGCTTTTTGGAGGAGGGTACTGCCCGCCTGGAGGGCAGCGCCGCGGGC
>JBIKNV010000162.1:0-6215 GCA_044358475.1 Pirellulales bacterium
CTGATCAGCCATTCATGGAACATTTGGAACGCATCTGGGATTCTGTCTCCAACGCCGCTTCCGGCGCCGGTTCGTGGCTGGAGCGGTCGATCACCGGCCTCTTCGGATCCTCCAACGCCCGCTACCTCCGCCGGCTCGACCCCAAGATCGAGGCGATCAACTCACTCGAATCCCGCTATGAGTCTTTGAGCGACGAGGAGCTCCGCGGCCAGACGGCCGAGTTCCGCCGCCGGCTCGCCGCGGGCGAGACGCTTGATGACCTGCTCGTGGAGGCCTTCGCCGTCTGCCGCGAGGGGGGCAAGCGGTTCCTCGGCATGCGGCACTACGACGTACAGCTGATCGGCGGCATGGTGCTCCATTCGGGTGCCATCGCGGAGATGATCACCGGCGAGGGCAAGACGCTCGTGGCCACGTTGCCGGCCTACCTCAACGCCCTCGAGGGGAAGGGCGTGCACGTGGTCACGGTCAACGACTATCTCGCCCGCCGAGACATGGAGTGGATGGGGCCGCTCTACATGAATCTCGGCCTCACCGTCGGTGCGATCCAATCGGGCATGGATCCAGCCGAGCGGCAGAAGGCCTACGCCTGCGACATCACCTACGGCACCAACAACGAGTTTGGGTTCGACTACCTCCGCGACAACATGCGGATGGCCGCGCGGGGGGACGACGCCTTTCCCAAACACACGCAGCAGAGCCAGGGGCCGCTCAACTTCGCCATCGTCGACGAGGTCGACAACATTCTCGTCGATGAAGCCCGCACGCCGCTCATCATCTCCGGCCCCGCCCATGACGACGTCACCAAGTACTCCAAAGCCGATCAGATCGCCCGGCAACTCAAGCCCGACACCCACTTCGAGGTGAAGGAGAAGGAGCACACCGTCGCCCTCACCGAGGATGGCGTGCGGACAGCCGAGAAACTCGCCGGCGTGGAGAGCTTCTACACCGCGGGCAATATGGAGTGGCCCCACCTCATCGACAACTCGCTGAAGGCCCACCATCTCTACAAGCGTGACGTGAACTACGTCGTGCAGAACGGCGAGGTCGTGATCGTCGACGAGTTCACCGGCCGGCTCATGCCGGGCCGCCAATGGTCCGACGGCCTCCACCAGGCCGTCGAGGCCAAGGAGGGGGTGAAGGTCAAGGAAGAGTCGCAGACGCTCGCCACGGTGACGCTGCAGAACTTCTTCAAGCTCTACAAAAAATTAGGCGGCATGACGGGTACCGCCATGACCGAGGCCACCGAGTTCTGGAAAATCTACAAGCTCGATGTCATCGCCATCCCGCCCAACCGTGGGCTCCAGCGGATCAACCACCCCGACGTGATCTACCGCACCGAACGCGAGAAGTGGATCGCCGTAGCCGACGAGGTGGAGCGAATCCATCGCTGGGACACGCTCGCGCTCACCGACGGTTCGTGGCGGATGGGCACGATCGCCAAGGAGTCCGACGCCGGCTACGAGTTTCAGCCGAAGGGGGAAAAGACGACCGAAACGTTTCCTCGCGACAAGGTCAAGGAAGTGCAACGGAAGGGATTGCCGGTGCTCGTCGGCACCGTCTCCATCGAGAAGAGTGAGCGGCTCTCGAACCTGCTCGAGAAGCGGGGCGTGCCGCACCAGGTGCTCAATGCGAAGCAGCACAAGCGGGAGGCCGAGATCATCGCCCAGGCCGGTCGGCTGGGCGCCGTCACGATCGCCACCAACATGGCGGGGCGTGGCACCGACATCATTCTCGGCGGCAACCCCGACACGCTCGCCTGGGCGAAACTCCAGGACACCTACCCGACGCGGCTTGACGTGCCAAAAGCCGAATGGGACGCGCTGGTCGCCGAGATCGCAGCCCGCGAGAACATGAAGCCCGAGGGAGAGAAGGTGCGCGGCATGGGGGGCCTGCAAATCGTCGGCACGGAGCGGCATGAGGCCCGCCGCATCGACCTCCAGCTCCGTGGTCGCTGCGGCCGGCAGGGAGACCCCGGCTCGAGCCGATTCTTCCTCTCCCTCGAAGACGACCTGATGCGGATCTTTGCCGGCGAGTGGGTGAAGAACGTGCTCACCCGGCTGGGAATGCAGGACGGCGAGGCGATCGAGAGCCGGATGGTGACCCGCCGCGTCGAGGCGGCCCAGAAGAAGGTCGAAGAACGAAACTTCGAGGTCCGCAAGAACCTGCTCGAATACGACGAGGTGATGGACGAGCAGCGGAAGCGGGTGTATGGCTTCCGGCAGAGGATTCTCGACGGGCACCCCTGCCGCGACCTCATCATGGAGATGGTCGACCGCCAGATCGAACAAAACATCGGCAGTTTCCTCGACAAGGATTACGGCCCGCAGACGTACGCCACCTGGGCCTCCGGCCATCTCTCCTGCGAACTCGAGGGCAAAGACTTTCGGGGGATGTCGCCCGACGAAGCGGAGCGGCTGGCAGCGGATGAGGCGATCCGCCAGTCGGAAACGCAGATCTTCGATGCCGTTGAAGAAAACCTGCCCGAGGGGGAGGAGGAGAGCGAGTGGAACTGGTCGGCGCTGGCGTCGTTTGCCAACGCCCGCTGGAAGCTGTCGGTCAACGACCGGGATCTCAAGCGGGCGGGCCGCGCGGACGTGGCCGAACTGCTCCAGGAACGGGCCCGTGCGGCAATCCAGGGACTCGATCTCGAGGAGGGCCGACGGTTCCTGACGCCCGACTTCGGGCTGCGGACGGCGGCCGGCTGGACGGAGTGGCGTTTTGGCCAGCCGCTTGACGAGACCACCCTGGGAAAGTCCGGCCCTGACGAGCCGGATGCCGCGGCCTTCAAGGAGATCGTTCGCCGCGTGGCCCGCGAGGTCTATGACCGCCGCGTGCAGCACTATGGCGATGCCATGCCGCGGATGGAGCGGGCCGTTGTGCTCCAGATCCTCGACAACGCCTGGAAGGACCACCTCCTGGCGATGGACCACCTCCGCAGCAGTGTCGGCCTTCGCGGCTATGCCCAGGTCGACCCCAAGGTGGAATACAAGCGGGAGGGAATGCGGACGTTTGACTTGATGTGGCAGGGTATCGACGAGCGGGTGGTCGACATCGTGTACCGGATCGAGCAGGTGGACGACGGCCAGATGCGGAGCGCCTTCAAGGAAACGGCCGCGATCCACGAGGATGCCTCAGCGGCGACCCTGCCGGCCGCCGGCGGTGAGCCCCGAGCCGACCAGCCCCCATCGGACACGGCCCTCGAGCCCATTCGGAATTTCGGCCAGAAGGTTGGCCGGAACGACTCCTGCCCCTGCGGGAGCGGCAAGAAGTTCAAGAACTGCTGCGGCAAATCAAGCAGCGTCGCCGCGGGATGATCCCTCGTCGTCTCGACGGGCCGCGTGCATGATCCTTGACTTCGGCTATCTCGTCGCTGCCCTGCTCGCCCTGCCCTGGGTGGCCTGGCGGAAGGTGTCGGGCGGCCGTCCGGTCGCGGCGCCCTGGATCCGGTGTACCGGCGGCATCGCCCCCCTGCCTCGCGCCACGGCCGCGCGAATCTGGATGCACGGAGTGAGCGTGGGCGAGGTGCAACTCCTGTCCGGGCTGGCCGAGGAAATGCGTCGCCAGGCGGCGGACGCCGGTCGGGCCATCGACTGTGTGATCTCCAGTTCAACGACGACAGGCCTGGACGTGGCGACCTCACGCTTTGGAGCCGACCGCACGTTCCCCTGCCCGCTCGACTTCTCCTGGGCCATTCACCGCGTGCTCGATCGGGTTCGGCCCGAGATGCTGGTGCTGGGCGAACTCGAACTCTGGCCCAACCTTCTGGCCGCAGTGCATGCCCGCGGCATTCCGATTGTCGTCGTCAACGCCCGGATGAGTGAACGTAGCGTTCGGGGCTATCGCCGGATCGGGCCGCTTGTCCGCCGCATGCTCGGCCGCACCAGCCTCGTGATCGCCCGTTCGCACGCCGATGCCGACCGCTTTACGGCCCTCGGAGCTCCGACGGTGGTCACAGCCGGCTCGATGAAGTTCGACGGCGTGCGAGGCGATCGCCACGATCCCAACGTGCTCAGGCTCCGTCGCGTCGCCGGCATCCCCGACGATGCGATCGTCTTCCTCGCCGGCAGCACGCAGGCTCCCGAAGAGCAACTGGCCATCGACACCTTTCGCGAACTGGCCACGGCGTACCCGCGGCTGCGGCTCGTGATCGTACCCCGGCACGTCGAGCGAACGGCCGAGATCACAGGCATCCTCCAGTCCACGGAGATACCCTGGCAGCAACGCAGCCGGCTCGGTGCGGATACGGCCGACGCCGCCCCTCGCATCCTCCTGGTCGACACCACGGGTGAGCTGGGCTGGTGGTGGGGCAGCGCGACGATCGCCTTCGTGGGGGGCAGTCTCGACGGCAGGCGAGGGGGCCAGAACATGATCGAGCCGGCTGCCTACGGCGCCGCCGTAGCCTTCGGTCCTCACACCCGCAACTTCCGCGATGAAGTGCGGCTCCTGCTCAAGGCCGGGGCCGCGGAGGTGGTGCACTCCGGCGACGAACTCACTGCATTCGTCCGCCGCTGCCTCGAAGACCGGGATTTCGCGGTGGAGCGCGGTCGCCGGGCCGCAGCACTTGTCACCTCCCAGCGGGGCTCGCGGGCCGCCACGGCGGCGCTGCTTCTCGACCGCTTGTTCGGCTCTTCGAAAACGAACCCGTAGCCCCCGGGCTTGCGCCCAGGGCTTCCTGGCGGGAGGCACAGGGAGCCGCCGGCGCGAGCCGGCGGGCTGGCGTACCGCTCAACGCCGCTGCCGCCCCCGGGCTTGCGCCCGGGGCTTTCTCGATCCGCCCCATGCGCGACAGTGGTTGTCGTTTTTCATGCTCTGTTGAATAATTATTGATCAGTTTTGCGGCGGACACGGGTTCCGTCGCTCTTGTTCCATCCGTTTCTTCAGGCACGAGGCACTTCCGTGGCATCAGGCAAATTTCTTTTCACGAGCGAGTCAGTCAGCATGGGTCACCCGGACAAGCTCGCCGACCAGATCTCCGACGGCGTGCTCGACGCCTACCTTGCCCAAGATCCCCTCAGCCGCGTTGCCTGCGAGACGATGGTGACGACCGGCCTGGCTGTCGTGGCCGGTGAGATCACCTCCCGCGGCACGATCGACTACCAGCAGGTGGTCCGCGACGTCATCCGCGATGTCGGCTACACCGACGACGAGATGGGAATCGCCGCCGATACCTGTTCGGTGCTGGTCGCCGTAGGCAAGCAGTCGGGTGACATCGCCATGGGCGTCAACGACGACGCGAGCTCCGGCAAAGACATTGGCGCCGGAGACCAGGGCCTGATGTTCGGCTACGCCTGCAACGACACGCCGGAACTCATGCCGCTCCCCATTGCCCTCTCCCACCGAATCCTCAATCGGCTCACGGAGGCCCGCAAGAAGGGGCATGTCGACTGGCTGCGACCCGACTCCAAGAGCCAGGTGACCATCGAGTTCGACGGTCATCGGCCCGTTCGCGTCGACACCGTCGTCGTCTCCACGCAGCACGCCCCGCACGTCAGCAACGCCGACATCCGCGAGTTCGTGATCGACCAGATCATCGCACACGAGCTCCCCAGCGACCTCGACACGTCGAACATCACCTACCATATCAACCCCACCGGGCGATTCGTGGTCGGCGGCCCGCATGGCGACTGCGGCCTCACCGGGCGAAAGATCATTGTCGATACCTACGGCGGCTGGGGCCGTCACGGCGGCGGCGCCTTCTCCGGCAAGGACCCGACGAAGGTCGATCGCAGCGCCGCCTACATGGCCCGCCACGTCGCCAAGAACATCGTCGCTTCAGGGCTGGCGGACCGCTGTGAGGTGCAGCTGGCCTATGCCATCGGTGTGAGCGATCCGGTGAGTGTGCGGGTGGACACGGAAGGTACGGGCAAGGTGTCGGATGAGCGACTCTGCGAACTGGTGCGAGAGTTTTTCCCGCTCACGCCGCGCGGCATCATCGAGGAACTCGATCTGCGACGGCCCATGTTCCGCCGCACGGCGGCCGGTGGCCACTTTGGTCGCAACGAGTTCTCATGGGAAAAGGCCGACAAGGCGAAGGAACTCGCCAAAGCGGCCACGTCTGCCGTCGGGGCCACCTGAGCAGGGGCCGATTTCCTTGTTGCTTCATTGCCGTGTCGCACGCTCCGTCACATGCCAGCTTTGACTGCGATCCTGCCGGGAATCGCGTGGCGATTGAACGGCTACTGGTGACAACGGTGGGAGCCGCGTCCGGATGGCTA
>JBIKNV010000163.1:0-6208 GCA_044358475.1 Pirellulales bacterium
TCCGTTCCAGCAAGTTCCTTGAACTTCTGCTGGCCCGTCGCCGGATCCTGATACCACTCGATCCGCACGGTCTTGAGGCTGCGCAGCTTCCCCTTCTCGTCGCCCAAAAATTCCTTCGTGAGGATGCCGAACTCGCGGTGGCAGCCCTCCTCGTGCGAGGAGCTCGTCCGCAGCATCTGCGTCCAGAGCGGCCACGGGCTGTTGGCCGGCCGCTCCGACCGCCGCGGATACTTGCCGAGATCCGGCGGCTGCGGGAGCAGCTCGAATTGCGTGAGGCTCTTCGCACCCTGACGGTTGCTCGTGCCGTCGCAGTCGGAGCCCGTGTCGCCACCGCCGATCACGATCACGTCCTTGCCTTCAGCCACGATCTGGCCCGTCACCTCGTCGCCGGCGTTCCGCTTGTTCTGCTGCGGCAGGAACTCCATCGCGTAGTGCACGCCCTCGAGCTGGCGGCCCGGGATCGGCAGGTCGCGACCGAGCGTGGCGCCGCCGGTGAGCACGATTGCGTCATAGTCCGCGGTGAGCTGCTGCGTGCTGATGTCGGCCCCCACGTTCACGCCGCAGCGAAACTCGACGCCCTCCGCCTCCATCTGCTCGATCCGCCGCCAAACCCGCCACTTCTCGAGCTTGAAGTCGGGGATGCCATACATCAGGAGCCCGCCCGGACGGTCGGCCCGCTCGAACACGGTCACGAGATGCCCGGCCCGATTCAACTGTTGCGCTGCGGCCAGTCCTGCTGGTCCGCTCCCGACCACGGCCACCCGCTTGCCCGTTCGCACCGCCGGCGGCTCCGGGGCAACCCAGCCCTCGTCCCAGGCCCGGTCGGCGATCGTCATCTCGATCTGCTTGATCGCAACGGGATCCTCGTTGATTCCGAGCACGCAGGCCGCCTCGCAGGGGGCGGGGCAGACGCGGCCGGTGAACTCCGGAAAGTTGTTGGTGGCGTGCAGCCGCTGCGTGGCCTCGTGCCACTGCTCGCGATACACCAGGTCGTTGAAGTCGGGAATGATGTTCCCCAGCGGGCAGCCGGTGTGGCAGAAGGGCACGCCGCAGTCCATGCAGCGGGCGCCCTGCGTCTTCACCTCCTCCGGGGGCAGGATCGTGAGGAACTCGTTGTAGTTCTTCAGCCGCTCCTGCACCGGCTGATAGCCGGAGACCTTGCGGCCATACTTCATGAATCCACGCGGCTCACCCATTGACCTTGGCCTCCACCTTTTTGGCGTCCTGTTGATCCTGTTCCGCGAGCTTCCGCAACTCCGCGACCGCCCGCTTGTAATCGGTCGGCATCACCTTCAAGAACTTCTTCTGCTCGCTCGGCCACGCGGCGAGGATCTCCTTGCCACGGGCGCTGTCGGTGTATGCCACGTGCTTCTCGATCCGGCTCTTCACGTAGTCGAGGTCACCCTGGTCGAGTTCCTCGAACTCCACCATCTCCATGTTGACCTTCGGGCGGAACGTGCCCTTCGCATCCCAGACATAGGCGATGCCGCCGCTCATGCCGGCCGCGAAGTTGCGGCCCGTCTCGCCGAGGATCAAGGCCCGGCCGCCGGTCATGTATTCGCAGCCATGGTCGCCCGTGCCCTCCACGACGGCTTCGGCGCCCGAGTTCCTCACACAGAACCGCTCACCGCAGATGCCGCGGATGAAGATCTCGCCGCTGGTGGCCCCGTAGGCCACGACGTTGCCGGCGATCACATTGTCTTCCGCCTTGAAGAGAGCGTCCGGCACGGGCCGCACGATCACGCGGCCGCCCGAAAGGCCCTTGCCGCAGTAGTCGTTGACGTCGCCCACCACGGTCGCCTCCACGCCCGGCACGCCGAAGGCCATCAGGCTCTGGCCGGCCGTGCCGGTGAAGGTGATCCTGATCGTGCCGTCCGGCAGGCCGCCCGGGCCGAACCGCCGCGTCACCTCGCTCGAGAGGATCGTGCCCACGGTGCGGTTGATGTTGCGGATCGGCAGATCGAGCTTCACCGCCTTCTTCTCGTCGAGCGCCGGCTTGCAGAGGCCCAGCAGCGTCGTCATGTCGAGCGACCGCTCGATGCCGTGATCCTGCGACTCTTCGTGGTGCGTCTTCACGTGCTTCGGCACCTCGGGCTTGTGGAGGATCGTCGAGAAGTCGAGCCCCTTTGCCTTCCAGTGGGCGATCGCCGCCCGGGTGTCGAGCCGGTCGACGCGGCCCACCATCTCGTCGATCGAACGGAAGCCGAGCCGCGCCATCAGCTCCCGGAGCTCCTCGGCGAGCATGAAGAAGAAGTTGACGACGTGCTCCGGCTGGCCCGTGAACTTCTTCCGCAATTCGGGATCCTGCGTGGCGACGCCCACCGGGCAGGTGTTCAGATGGCACTTCCGCATCATGATGCAGCCCAGCACGACGAGCGACGCCGTGGCGATGCCGTATTCCTCGGCGCCCAGGAGCGTGGCGATGGCGACGTCCTTGGCAGTGCGGATCATGCCGTCGGTCTGCACGACGATCCGGCCGCGAAGGTCGTTCATCACGAGCACCTGGTGGGCCTCGGCGAGGCCGAGCTCCCAGGGCAGGCCGCAGTGCATGATCGAGGTCTGGGGGCTCGCGCCCGTGCCGCCGTCGTGGCCCGAGATGAGCACGACATCGGCCTTGCCCTTCGACACGCCCGCTGCAACCGTTCCCACGCCCACCTCGGCCACGAGCTTCACGCTCACGCGGGCGTGATGGTTGGCGTTCTTGAGATCATGGATCAGCTGCGCGAGATCCTCGATCGAGTAGATGTCATGGTGGGGTGGCGGTGAGATCAAGCCCACGCCCGGCGTGCTGTGCCGAATCCGCGCGATCTCGCGGTCCACCTTGTGACCGGGGAGTTGGCCGCCCTCGCCCGGCTTCGCACCCTGCGCCATCTTGATCTGCAGTTCCTTGGCGTTGACGAGATAGAGGCTCGTCACTCCGAAGCGGCCGCTGGCCACCTGCTTGATCTTCGAGTTCTTGCTGTCGCCGTTGGGCTCGAGCTGGTAGCGGACGGGGTCTTCGCCTCCCTCGCCGGTGTTGCTCCAGCCGCCGAGCCTGTTCATGGCCACGGCGAGCGTCTCGTGCGCCTCCTTCGAGATCGAGCCGTACGACATCGCACCGGTGGCAAACCGCTTCACGATCTCCTTCGCCGGCTCGACCTGCTCGAGCGGGATCGGCTGCTCGGCCCATTTGAAGTCGAGCAGGCCGCGGAGCGTGAGCAGCTTCGTCTGCTGCTCGTCGATCAGCTTCTGATACTTCTTGAACTCCTCGCGGCTGTTGATCTGCGTCGACCGCTGCAGGCTGGCCACCACCTCGGGGGCCATCACGTGGGCCTCCCCCTTGCGCCGCCACTGGTAGCGGCCGCCGACGTCGAGCTCGAGCACGCTCGGCACGCTCGTCCGGGGCCAGGCATGCTCATGCCGCTTGAGCGTCTCCTCGGCCAGGCCGGCGAGGCCGATGCCGCCGATCCGGCTCGGCGTGCGCGTGAAGAACTCGTCGACGAGGCCCTGCTCCAGGCCCACCGCCTCGAAGATCTGCGCGCCGCGGTAGCTCTGCTGCGTCGAGATGCCCATCTTGCTCATCACCTTGAGCAGGCCCTTCGTCGCCGCCTTGACGAAGTTCTTGTGGAGTTTCTCGCGCGGGTAATCACCGGCGATGATCTTCTCAGCCTGCATCTGGTCGATCGTGGCGAAGGCAACGTAGGGATTCACCGCGCCGGCGCCGTAGCCCGTCAGCAGGGCGAAGTGCTGCACCTCGCGGGCCTCGCCCGTCTCGATGACGATCCCGCACCGCGTCCGTGAGCCCTCCTTCACCAGGTGGTGGTGCACGCCACCGGTCGCCAGCAGCGCGGGCACCGCCGCCTGCTCGCGGCAGACGCCGCGGTCGGAGAGCACGATGAGCGTGGCGCCCCCCTTCACCGCCTGCGATGCCTCGGCACGGATGGCGTCGAGCCGCTTCCGCATGCCGGCAGCGCCCTCCGCCGCCGGGAAGAGCAAAGAGATGCACTTCGCGACGAGGCCCGGCTGGTTCAAGGACTTGATCCGTGCGCATTCGGCATTCGTGATCACCGGCGTCTCGAGCCGCAACAGCCGAGCCTGCTGGGGCTTCGAATCGAGCAGGTTCCCCTCGCAGCCGATCGTGGTGATCATCGAGGTGATGATCTCCTCACGGATCGCGTCGAGCGGCGGGTTCGTCACCTGGGCGAAGAGCTGCTTGAAGTAGTTTGCGAGCAATTGCGGCCGGTCGGAGAGCACGGCCAGCGGCGTGTCGTTGCCCATCGAGCCGATCGGCTCGGCGCCGTCGGTCGCCATCGGGCCGAGAATCACCTTGAGGTCCTCGAGCGTGTAGCCGTGGGCCCGCTGCAATTCGAGCAGGCTCGACCTTTCCCCCGCGACACCGGCCGCAAGCCAGGGGTCGGCGGCATGCGGCGCACCGTTGCCCTGCGCACCATTGCCCTGGCCCTTCCCGTCGCCGTTGCCCGCATGCAGCAGCTCTTCCGGCAAGACGGCCCGGCTCTTCGTCACTTCGGCAGCCGACGGCGGATCGGCGAGCTGGTCGAGGCGGACCTGATTGGCGCTGATCCACTCCCGCCACGGCTTTGCCGTGGCGAGTTTCCGCTTGATCTCGTCGTCCTCGACGATCCGGCCTTCCTTCGTGTCGACGAGGAACATCCGGCCCGGCCGGAGACGGCCCTTGCGAACGACCTCGCCCGCGGGCAGTTGCAAAACGCCCGCCTCGCTCGCCAGCACGACGAGGCCGTCCTTCATCTGCCACCAGCGGCCGGGCCGCAGGCCATTGCGGTCGAGCGTGGCGCCGATCCGCGTGCCATCGGTGAAGGCCAGCGCCGCCGGTCCGTCCCACGGCTCCATCAGGCAGGCCTGGCATTCGTAGTAGGCCTTGAGGTCGTCGGCCATGCTTTCGTGGCCGCTCCACGGCTCGGGGATGAGCATGCTGACGGCCTCCTCGACCGGGCGGCCGGCAAGGACGAGCAGTTCGAGCACATTGTCGAACGTCGCCGAATCGCTGCCCCCCTCGCGGATGATCGGCTTGATCTTGTCGAGATCGGGGCCGAACACCGGGTGGGCGAGCATGCTCTCGCGAGCATGCATCCAGTTGATGTTGCCGCGGACGGTGTTGATTTCGCCGTTGTGGGCGATGTAGCGGAAGGGATGCGCGAGATCCCACGTCGGAAACGTGTTGGTGCTGTACCGCTGGTGCACGAGCGCCAGGGCGCTCGTCATCTTCGGGTCAGAGAGGTCCGGATAGTACTTGCCGACCTGGTCGGCAAGCAGCAGCCCCTTGTAGACGATCGTCCGCGAGGAAAGCGAGCAGACGTAGACGAACGTCTGTTCGGTGAGCCCGAGCCGGCCGAGCTCGATGCCGAACCGCTTCCGCACCACGAACAACTTCCATTCGAAGTGGTCGCGGGAAACCTTCTTGCCGCGGCCCACGAACGCCTGCCGCACGACCGGCTCGACCTCGCGGGCGGTGGCGCCGATCGAACGATTGTCGGTGGGCACGTTCCGCCAGCCGAGGAACTCGAGCCCCTCCTCGCGGCAGACCTTCTCGAAAAACTGCTCGGCCGTTTCCCGGTCACCCTCCGATGGCGGCAGGAAGACGTTGCCAACCGAATAGTCGCCGGGGGCCGGGAGGCTGATGCCGGCCTGCGGCGTCACGCCCGCGAAGAATTCGTGCGGCATCTGAACGAGGATGCCGGCGCCGTCGCCGGTGAGCGGATCGCAGCCGGTGGCGCCGCGGTGTGTGAGATGTTCGAGCACCTCGAGCCCCTGCCGCACGATCTGGTGGCTCTTGCGGCCGTGCATGTTGACGACGAATCCCACGCCGCAGGCGTCATGCTCGTTGGCGGGATCGTAGAGGCCCTGCTTCGGGGGAAGGCCGGGCTGGGGAGGCTGTCCATTGAAACGCGTCATTGCAATGCTCGTGCTTTTGCTGAGGGCCGGGACTGGTGTGCGAAAAAGGTTGCGAGAAAACCTGTGGAGGAGGCGGGATCAGGCGTGGGCGACCACGTCTGCGGATGGGTCGTCGGCGGGCGACAGGTCGTTGGCATGACCTCGCAGGAGGTCGACGAACCGCGCCGCCGTCGGCGGGAGCGGTTTGCTGCGGGCGTGGATGATGCCGAGGGGCCGCACGATCTCCTCGCCCGCGATCCTGACGGTGGCGAGCGTGCCGGCGGCGAGTTCGCGGCCGATGGTCGGCTCCGGGAGAAGA
>JBIKNV010000164.1:0-6197 GCA_044358475.1 Pirellulales bacterium
CATCAAAAAGCCGCCCGTCTGGTTGAGCGTGCCGCCGATCACGGCGTCGCCGACGCGTTTTTCGATGGGCATCGGCTCGCCGGTGATCATCGATTCCTCGACGGAGCTTTCCCCTTCGGTGAGCCAGCCGTCCACGGGAATCTTCTCGCCCGGCCGCACCCGCAGGGTGTCGCCCACGCGCACGTCATCAAGCGGTACGTCCCGCTCCGCCCCCTCGCGGACCACGCGGGCCAGCGGCGGGGCCAGCGACATGAGCTCGCGGATCGCAGCGCCGGTGCGGTGCCGGGCCCGCAGTTCGAGCAATTGCCCGAGCAGCACGAGCGTGATGATCATGGCCGCCGCCTCGAAGTAGAGCGGCGCACCGCCGTCGTGCTGGAACTGATGGGGGATCGCCCCGGGAAACACGAGTGCCGCCACGCTGAAGAGATAGGCCGCGGCCGTGCCGATGGCGATCAGCGTGAACATATTGAGGTGGCCCGTCACGAGCGAGCGCACGCCGCGCTCGAAAATCGGCCAGCCGGCCCAGAGCACCACGGGAGTGGCGAGCGCGAACTGCAGCCAGCGGCTCGCCTGGAGCCCGATCCAGCGCTCCAGGGGTACGCCCACCATCGGCAGCATCGCCAGCAAAAAAACGGGCAGCGTGAGCGCCGCGGCGATCCAGAATCGCCGGCTCATGCGGCGGAGCTCCGGATCGTCTTCGCCCGTGCCCGCCTGCACCGTTTTGGGCTCCAGATCCATGCCGCACTTCGGGCAGGCGCCGGGGCCGATCTGCTCGATCTCCGGATGCATCGGGCAGGTGTAGACGGCGTCGGCAGGGGCTGCCGGGGCGGCCAGCGGCACCTCTCCCAGGAACTTTCGGCGGCAGCCCGGGCAGCAAAAAAAGAAGGTGACGCCGTCGCGAACCGCGCTTTCGGCGGTTGTCTCATCGACCGTCATGCCGCAGATAGGATCGATTGCCATCGGTATCGGAGCGTTGCGCCGGCCAGCCGTGATGCTCGTAGGCGACGTGGCAGGAGTCGGGATCAGGCCTGGCCGACCTCGGCCCGGACCTTCTCGAGCTTTTCGGGCGGCAGAAGCCCGTGGGTGAGCATGCGGCCGCGGCCGGGGGGCGAGAGCCAGATAACGAGGCCACGCGCGGCGAGCGCGTCAAGATGGCGGCGGAGCGTGGGCAGGTCGGCGATTTCATCCATGCGGCTGGCACGGCCGCGGAGGCTGCCTTCGGTCTGCTCGCCGCGCAACAAGAGTTCGGCGAGGATCGCAAGCTCCTCCTTGCCGACGCCGAGCCATTCGTAGGCGAGGTGTCGATAGCGGGCAAGGCTGCCATTGCCAAAAACCTCCGCCACCGCCCCGAGGGCCCGTAGGCTCGTGATCGCCTTCATCACCTGCTCCTCGTCGAGCGTCATCGCCGGATCGCGGTTGCTCTTCTGGTTGCAGCCGTTGACGAGCGCGTTGAGCGAGAGCGGATACTGGTCGGGCGTCGTCTTCGCCTTCTCGACGAGCGTGCCGAGCACGCGCCGTTCGGCGGCGTCGAGGGGACGGATCGTCGCAGGGGTAGCTGCGGAGGGCGGGTGATCGTTCATCGGAGCGTCAGCATACCGGTTTTCCTTGCCGGCCATGTGGCCAGTGGTGTCTGGTCGGAGTGGGCTGATACGCTACCGCGATGTTTCCGCGGTCGAACGTCAAAACGTTGATTCTCGGCGTTGCACTCGTGGGCATTGCCGGATCGGCGATGCCACGCGTGCTTGCAGCGCCGCCGGCGGCCACGCCGGCTGAGCCTACGAATGCCACCGAGGCAGCGGCGAAGAAGCAGGCCGCGGAAGCCGCGGTCAGCGAGAAGTACGCGGCGCTCGTTGCCATGCTTTCCCCCGAGGAGCAGGCATGGGAGAAGACCCTGCAAGACAATCTCGGCAGCTTCTACCTGCCGCTTCACAAGCAGGACAAGGTGGCGGGCCGCAGCAACGCCTGGGACTTCGTCAAAGACGACCCCGCCCTGCCCCGCGTGCTCCTGATCGGCGATTCGGTATCGCGAGGCTACACGCAGGCGGTGCGCAAGGAACTTGCCGGCGTGGCCAACGTGCACCGTGCGCCCGCCAACTGCGGGCCGACGGCGAGCGGCATCAAGAATCTCGACGCCTGGCTCGCGAGCGTTCCGGGCGTCGAGCGGTGGGACGTGATCCACTTCAACTTCGGCATCCATGATCGAGCCACGCCGGTGGCTGACTACACGGCTCGGCTCGAGAAGATCGTTGAGCGGCTCACGAAGACCGGCGCGAAGCTCGTGTGGGCGACGACGACACCGATCCCGGACGTGCCCGACCAGAAGCAGACAGCCGCCTCGATCGTGGATCGGAACACTGCCGCGGCCACGGTCATGGAGAAGCACGGCGTCACGGTCGACGACCTCTTTGCGTTTATCACACCGCACATCGGCGAAGCCCAGTTGCCGAACGACGTGCATTTCAAGCCCGAGGGCTACGACCTTCTCGGCCGGCAGGTGGCGGAGTCGATTCGAGCGGCCTCGGGCACGCAGCATGGTGATCGCGCGGCGGCGGAGCCGCCTGGCGAGGGGGCGTGGACGGAGGACTTTTCCGATCCGGTTGCGTTCGAACGCCACTGGAATAAGTATGGGTTTCTGGCCACCGGCGTCGATGCGAAGCACCCTCATGGCACATCGGTGTCAGGGAAGGACGTTCGCCCGGAATGGTGGCAGATCGTGGACAGTGCCCTGCGCGGGCAGAACTTCCCCGAGGAGCACCACCCTGCGGGGATCTGGCGAAAGATTTCGGGCGCCGATGTGCGGGTGGCGTTCCGGTTCAAGTTCTCGGCCGGCGGCATGGCCGGCATCACCGTCCGCGGTCAGAATCCGATCGTCGAACGCGACTTTCACGTCGCGGTGCTCCACATCCGGCCAAACGGGATCACGGCTGCCGACAATACGGTGCTCCACCCCAAGGACTCACCGGAAGCGGCCGCGCTCAAGAAGCAGGGAACCTGGAACCGCAAATTCTTCTACGCCAAGACCGAGAAGACCGAGATCGCCCCCGAAGAGTGGCATGAGTGCGTGCTCGAACTGCGAGGTCGCGAACTCACTACGTTCATCGACGGCCACAAGGTTCTCGAGTACACCACGCTCGCAGGCGACGCCCCGAAGACGAGCATCGGTCTGCAGCCGGGTGGCAACAAGAAGACGGTGATAGCGACGTGGTTCGACGACATCCGAGTGGCACCACTTCCGCCCCCCGACGAGGCGAAGAAGTGATTGGATCACGGCTCGGCGAGTGCCGTCGGGCCGGGATCCGCGACGACGGAGTGGCGGTCCCAGCCGGCCGCCTGCCAGGCGGGCCATTCGTCGAGCGGCTCGATCCGGTGAAGCTCCACGTCGTCCACGAACATCGCGCCGCTCTCCCGGGCGAGGCGGAATCGGAGATAGAAGCTGTCGATCGCGGGCGTCTGCTCAGGTACCTCTGCGATCACTTCGTGCCGCGACCACTCGGGGCCGATGACGAACGGCCGCATTTCGGTCCAGTGGTGTGACTTCGACTTGTAGGCCGTGAAGCCGAGTTCGACCGGCGTGTCGGGTGCATCGGCCCGGAGCCACGCCGAAAGTCGATAGATGGCTCCCGGCTCGACAGGCACGTCGGCGCCACGGACGCCGGGGAGTCGGGCCCACTGCTCCTTCGAGGCATTCGCCTGGTCCGGCACGCCCTCGATCCGCAGGCACTGCTTGCCGGAGTGGGGATCGTCGATCGTGACGGCGGCGGTGTCGGCAGGCGAGGGCCGCACCGACCATGTCCACGTGTTGGGAAGTTTCCCGGCTGCTCCCTGCTCGAAGCCGGGATTCGGCCCGGCGAGGCTGTCCCCGATGGTCGCCTTCACCCGAAACGCTCCCGTCTTGATCGGCTGGCCGAAATGCCAGAGCCGATTGTGGTCGCAGCGGTTGTGATCGACCGGCAGGTTGCGAAATCGGAAGGGCTGCGCACGGGGCGCGTGCCACGCGAGGACGTTGCGTTCAATCACATGGCCGTGCATCGTGCGGCCGTCGGGCAGCGGCACGCTGCGCGGGTCGCGAAAGCTCTTCATGGCTTTCCACGCCGGTGCGTCCTTCACTTCATCGTATTGCCGGCACCAGTTGTCGATCTCCCGCTGCCAGTAGGGGGTGGACGTGTTCCAGCCGCTCGCTTCGATCTGGCCCGTCTGGCCGTCGTACGCGCCGAAACCGCAGTCGATGATCGTGTTGCCGACGACCGTGTTGTCGCGGCCGTCGTGGAGCATGATGCCGGCCCGTGGGCAGCGGACCACGGTGTTGCCGTCGACCGTCATGCCTGTCGCCGACCAGTCGAGGTAGATGCCCCAGGCGAAGTAGGGCGATTTCCAGACGCCTGCCTTGCCGCTGCGGCCGATCACATCCTTGACGGTGTTGCCACGGACGATGCACCCGTGGCCGTGCAACCAATTGAGCGAGCCACCGTAGATGGCGGCCGTGTCCATCGTCTCGAGACTCACCCGCTCGATCCGGTTGCCCTCGACGACGAGGTTCGCGCCGCCGAACATCACGCCGAACAGCGGCAGATCTTGGATTGCGTTGCCGACCACGCGATTGCCCACGCCGGAAACGGCCACGCCGCAGCCCTGCTTGTGGATCACGCCGGTGCGGGCGATGCGGTTCCCCCGGGCGACGTGGTTGCCCGGAGCCAGCGTCTTGAAATCGCCGCCGCCGATCGAGACGCCGTGGGAGCCCGTGTCACTGATCTCGCAGTTCTCGACCACGTTGCCGTGGCCGCCGGCGATGCTCACGCCGTCTCCGGCGTAGTCGCCGCAGGCCCGGATGGTGCAGTTGGCCACGGTGCAGTGGGCCGCGCTCACGAGGCGAACGGCGGTGCCGCCGCATTCCTCGAGCACGAATCCGCGAACCTCAATATGGGCGGTGCCGGCGTCGACTTGCACGAGCGTATCGATGCGCGGGGCACGCACGGCCGCGTCTGCCGCCTGGGCCGCGGCATCGGGGGCCAGCGGCTCGGGCGGGATGATCGATACGACGCCCTTCTGGCGGTCGAGGTGCCACTCGCCAGGGGCGTCGAGTTCCTCACGGAAGCCGCGCACGAAGTAGCGGTCGCCGGGCTGGATGTCATAGGAGCCATCGGCCTTGAACTCGACGACCCCCGTGGCTTCGTCCACGGCGGCGATCGGCAGCACGTTGTTCCACCACTCGTAGCTCGGAAAGATGCTCATCTGGCCTGTGGCTGGATCGGCCCAGCGCCGCCGGTCGGCAGCGGCGAGCCGCATGATCCGCTTGGGTCCTGCGCGGGCGATTGTCTCCGCAGGTACTGCTTCGCTCGCCGTGAACGCCCAGCCAGTCTCGAACGGGTTGGCAGGATCGATATTCGGATACCGCGCCATCTCCATACGGCGGCCGTTCCAGAAGAGGAGTTTGAAGGGAATCTTTTCGAGGCCCGCCGGCTTCACTTCGGCGGTGAGCACGTTGCCCTCCGCAGGCTCAAATCCGGTGATCGGCACGCTCCCCCGCAGGACCGCCTTCCCCGGCTCGGCCGACCTGTAGACGACCGGCGCGTCATCCGTGCCGCCGTCGGCCTTCGTCAGCACAAACGGCTTGACGAGGGCATAGACGCCCGGATGCACGACGACGGTCGCCGGCTCGGGCCTGGCGTCGGGCTGCTTCCGAGCCTCGCGCAGCGCATCGCGAGCCCGTTCGAGCGACCGGAAGGGCGCCTCGGCGGAGCCCGCTGCCGCGTCGTCGCCGGTCGGAGCGACGTGAAACTCGACGCCTCGGACAGATGGCGCGACCAAGCACGCCGTGCTGAGCAGTGTTGCCCGCAGCCAGCCAATCAGTGGTGTTGAATGCATGATGCAGATCAGGCGTGGGCCGTCCGGGTGAAGTGTCGGAGCGAAATTCTTTGGGGCTTCCGTCAGTTGGCTGGTGGCGGGATGTCGAAGTCGATCACGTTCCGGCCCGGCTGCACCTCCGCCCGCAGGGGCGTGGTGGCCTGCGCGGCGTATTTTTCCGGCACGATCCACGTGATCTCATTGGCGGCGTTTATGACCAGGCCCGACTCGAACTCCCGGCGGATGGACTCCGGCGCGTCGGCCGGAAGCGTGGCGGCGGGCGCCAAGGATAGCCCGGCCAATGGCACTTCCGCAACGATTACCGAGCTGATGAGCGGCTCGTGAGCTGCGTGCCC
>JBIKNV010000009.1:0-19110 GCA_044358475.1 Pirellulales bacterium
GGGTGGAGGAGACGATGCGGCCGCTCGCGCAGTGTCGCACCGCACGGCCGGAGGAGTTGGTGCGGACAGTCTTCTCGCGGGCCTTGCCGATGCGGCGGACCGGGGCCGTGATGGTGGTCGATGCCGCCGGCATGCTCGGTGGCATCTTTACCGATAGCGACCTGGCCCGGCTCTTCGAGCGGCGGAACGATGCCGCCATCGACGGGCCGATCGGGGCGGTGATGACCCGGCGCCCCACGACCGTGGCCGTGGGCTCCCGGCTGAGTGACGCTCTCGCGATCCTCGAGACCCGCCGCATCAGCGAACTGCCCGTGCTGGCTGCCGACGGGAGGCCTGTGGGCCTGCTCGACATCGTCGACCTCGTCGGGCTCGTGCCTGCCGAGGAGGCCAGCAGTTTCGTTCGCAGCCCCTCGGCAGCGGCCTGAGGCGATTCAGTTTTCCGCGTTGCGAGGAACCGCCATGACGACGGCCGGCACCACGACGGACGATGCCGCTCTCGAACGCCGCCTGGCCGATGTGCAGCTCCTTCTGCTCGATTGCGACGGCGTGCTGACGGGTGGGGGCGTCATCTGGGCCAATGACGCGGTCGAGGCCAAGACGTTTCATATCCGCGATGGCCTCGGCATCAAGCTCTGGCAGCGGGCGGGATACCCTGCCGGGATCGTCACCGGGCGATCCAGCCGCGTCGTCGCCCTCCGCGCCGAGGAACTCGGGCTCGCGATCGTGCGGCAGGGAGTGCAAGACAAGCAGGAGGCCGTCGAGGCGATCCTGGCAGAGACAGGACTCTCCTGGGAACAGACGGCATTCATCGGTGATGACCTGCCCGACCTCGCGTGCATCATGCGGTGCGGCGTGGGTGTGGCGGTAGGCGATGCCTGTGCGGAGGTGCGGGCAGCGGCCAGGCTCGTCACCATCCTTCCCGGCGGCGGCGGCGCGGTTCGCGAAGTGGTGGAGCGGCTCCTCAAGGCTCGCGGGCAGTGGCAGACAATCGTTGGCAGGTACTCGGCGTAGCACCCATGGAACATCGCTTCGGACGTACTGCGCGGGTGTTTCTCGTCGTGCTTGCCATGGCAGGCTTCTACCGGCTGGCCGTCGTGCCCTGGGTCGAACCCAAAATCGCCGCCGAGGTGACGGCGGTGGAATTGTCGCCGGAGCAGGCGGCGGCGATCCGAGCCCGCTCCGACCAGCGGCTTGCCTCCCTTGGCGACGTGCTGCCACAAGGGTCGTGGGAACTGGACGACCCCATCATGCTCGAGAGTCGGCAGATGCGGCTCCTCTTCAAGAACTACCATACGCTCCCTGACGGCCGCGTGAACCTCGTGCCCTGCACGCTCGTGGTACTGCCCGATCGGAATCGGGTCGGCGAAGGCCAGGCGGAGGGTCGCACGATCGTGCTGCGGGCCCCGCAGGGAGCCGTGCTCGAGTTTGACGAGCCGATCGACCTGCGTCAGGGACGGCTGGCGAAACTCGTGGGCGGCAGTCTGCGGGGACAGGTGACGATTCGCGGTACGCCCTCGGCGCCGAATGTCGAAGACGACATCGAGATCGTCACTCGTGACGTCGAGCTGGCGGAACTCGAGGTTCGGACCAACGAGGAGGTGCAGTTTCGGTATGGCCGCTCCACCGGCAGCGGGCGGGCGCTGGTGGCGGCGCTCATGCCCCGGCCGGGGGCCAATGAGCATGGGCCCAATATCGGCGGCGTTGATACGATCCGGATCGACCGCGACGTGCGGATGCGCCTCGAGGGTTTTTCGGGCGGAATCCTCCCAGGGCAGGAGTCGTCGCCGGCCCAGCCAGCTGGTGATGAACAATCAACACAGGCCACTCCGCCCGTGCTCGTGAGCTGCGCCGGTGCGCTCTGCATGAACGTGTCAGCCAGCGTGATCACGCTCGAAGAGCAGGTCGAGGTGCTGCGGCACCTCCCCGATGGCGGGCTCGATCAGCTCAGTTGTGATCTGCTGGCGATTATTCTCGGCGATGATGCCGGGCGGGGAGACGGTCGCCTCCGCGGCGGTGTGGAGCCGGTGGAGATTCAGGCGCGCGGCGCTCCCGTGATCGCCCGGAGCACTGGCGCCGGGCTGGAAGCCCGCAGCGCCCGGCTCGGCTACGAAATTGCCACGCGACGGATCCTGCTCGACGGCGAGGAACCGGTAGCGCTCGTCGCGCAGGGGTCGGAGATGGAAGCGGCCTCGATTGATTACACACCCGGGCCACCCGGCACGCCGGGGTCGCTCATGGCCGTGGGACCGGGCTGGCTGCGAACCAAGACGGAGAAGGGGCCGGCCGGCCAGGCCAGTTGGGGAAAGTGGCTGCGGGTGCGGCCGGATGGTGCCGGCCATGTGGCATCACTGGCGGGTGACGCCGAGGTGGCGATCGAGTCGCAGGGTCGACTGACGGCGGCCGAGATGCATCTGTGGCTGGAGGTCGCCGATCCACAGCAGCCGCAGCGGCCATCCAGCACCGCCGCTCTCTCGGGCATCCAGCCCTCGCGGATGCTCGCCCGCGGCACCGTGCAGATCGACAGCGAACAACTCGTTGCCCGCACCGAGCGGATGGAACTGTGGTTCAAGCATGCAGCCCCGGCTGCCGACGTGACCGCCGCAGTCAGCCCGTCACAAGCTGCCAGTTCAACACCGGCGGTCACATCATCAACACCGTCCTCCCCACAGCCAGCGGCCGACCGTCCCCTCCGCGGCCGACTGGCAGCCACTGGCGGGCTCGTGCGCGGGCTGGTGTTGCTCGACCCGCGTGGCAATCAGGTCGAGGAGATGTCGATGGAGGGGCAGGTGCGGCTGGTCGAGGAGAACGCTGGTTCCGCCGGCGGGAGCGAGGCGGGCCTCGACATTCGCGGTGATCAGGCCCAGATCGTGCGGGCCACGCGGTTTGATGCCCGGGCCATCGTGTCGGGACGACCGGCCACGATCGCCGGCCGGGGGGTCGATCTCGAGGGGCCACTCATCGAGTTCGACCGTGGCCGCAACCGGATGACGGTGGATGGTGCCGGACGGCTCAAGCTGCCCATGGCAGGGGGCATGAACGGCCTCGAGTCACTGGCGGTGGCCAGCGCCGTCAATGACCGCCCCGCTGCACCGGCCACACCCGGTGCGCTCGATGTCACATGGAAGGGGCGGATGGATTTTGACGGGCTCACGGCGCGGTTCGTCGACCGTGTGGTGACCAGGAGCGGCGGCACGGCGCTGAAGGCCGGCTCGCTCGACGTGATCCTCGCACAGCCGATCGACTTCGCCGATCCTGCCAAGCAACGCGGGCAGCGGTCGGAGGTGGCCCGCATCGCCTGCGGCAGTGGCGTGCGGATCGACAGCGAGAGTACGGCGGAAGACGGTACGAAGTCGGTGGAGCAGCTGTTCGTGCGGGATCTCGTGCTCGACCGCGCGACGGGGGGCTTCACCGGCACCGGTCCGGGCCGGCTCACGAGCACGCGGTACGGGCAGCCTTCCGCCATGGCCATGCCGGCAGCCCCGGGAGCGGCCGCGGCGTCGGCCCCACAGCCCCGATCGGACGAACTGACGTATCTCGGCGTCGATTTCCAGCGGGGGTTGCGGGGCAACATCAATCATCGGGTGATGGAGTTTCACCAGCGGGTCGAGGCGATCTGGGGACCGGTGGCCCAGTGGGGCGACACGCTCGACCCGCATGCCCCGGGCGGCCTGCCGCCACGGGCCGTTCGTATTTCCAGCGACGTGTTGAGCGTGGGGCAAGCGCCGGTGAGCCCAGGCCAGCGGCGGAGCACGATCGAACTGGCATCCGGCGGCAACGTGCTCGTCGAGGGAGAGACGTTTACCGCCCGGAGCACTCGGCTGTCGTGGAGCGAAGCCAAGGACCTGCTCGTCTTCGAAGGGGATGGCCGCAGCGACGCGCAGCTTTTCCGGCAGGAGCGGGTCGGCGGGCCGACTTCCTCGGCATCGGCCGGCAAGATTCTCTACTGGAGGGCGCTCAATCGCGTCGACGTGGAGGACGCCCGCTTCCTCGATCTCGACCAGGTCAGCGGAGCCGGCCGGGGGCTCGCGGCACCGGGCTTTGGCTCGGCCCCACCGCAGCAACTGGGTCAGCCGCGGCCTGGCACGTGACGCGACTCGGCGTCGAGCGCGGTGAGCACGAACTGCACGATGTCGGCAGCGACTGCGTTGTAAAACGCCGGACCGTGACCACCGCCACGGGGCTCGAGCAAGGCCGTGTGCGGAATGCCGAGCGCCACCAGTTTGCTGTGAAGCCGTTCGGCGCCGTCATGCCAGTGGATGTCGGAAGGATCACTCGCGAAGCACTGATGCCGCGGCCAGTTGAGCGGATGCACGTGGAGAATCGCCGTGTCCTGGCGGGCCCGCTCGACGTCGCCGTAGGTTTCCCAGAGCGTGTCGTAGAGTTCGCCGTCATCGCGGTCACCGGCCTGCCGCATGGCGAGATGAAAATCGATCGCCGGCGCGATGGCAGCCGCGATCGGGAAGATGGCTGGATGACGGTAGGCGATGCGGAGCGCCCCCTGACCCCCCATGCTCGTGCCGATCAGGGCGATGCCGGGTGAGGCGACGCCGAAGCGACGGTGCACCTCGTCGCGAACCGCGCCGACGACATACAGCTCGGGTGTGACCTGTGGATCGAAGCGGGGCAGGAGCCGGTCGAGCCACCACGACCGGCCCGCCCGCGGGGCGATCACCGGAAGAGACACAGCCTCGATCGCATCGCGGAGCCCGCTGCATTCCCGCAGCCAGCGCTCCCGCACGCCATGCAGATAGATTACGGCCTTGCCCGGTGCGGGCTCCGCAGGCGTAAAGACCTCGCACGCGTGACCGGCCACATCGACGACAGACCAGTGGGGGCGTGGCGGCAAGGAATCCTGCATCGGAAAGGCACCTGCTATGCTTCGATTGGTTTGGCGAGTCGTCCATCATGCGCACGCTCCTTACGCCGGAACAACTCGACTCGGGCATCTCCCGGCTGGCCGACGCCGTACGGGCCGACGTGGGGCGTCGGCCGCTGACAGTGGTCGGGGTGCTCACCGGCAGCATCGTGGTCGTCGCTGATCTGATCCGGCGGCTCGACGGCCCGATCTGCGTGGGGATGGTCTGGGCCAGCAGTTACCGTGGCACCGCGACCAGCCCCGGGCGGCTCGACCTGCGTCTCGATCTCCTTCCTGACATCGCGGGCCAAGAAGTGCTCCTCGTCGACGACATTTTCGATTCCGGCCGCACGCTCGAGGCCCTCGTCATGGAACTGCGTCGCCGCGGCGCGGTGCGAGTGCAGTCGCTCGTCCTCCTCCGGAAGGCCGGGCGGGCGGAAGTGACCATGGAGCCCGAGTACGTGGGATTCGACATTCCGGATGAGTTCGTCGTGGGGTATGGTCTCGACTTCAACGGTCGGTTTCGTCACCTGCCGTACCTCGCCGCCCTCGATCCTGACGACATCGAAGCCATCCGCAGAGCATCACCGAATGTGGCACCCGACCGGCAACTCGATTCTGCTGGTGGCCCGCGGGGCTGACCCGATCGGCACCGGCAGAGAGGTGGAGGTCGCGGCGACCGCGCTTGCTGCGAGCGGTGGGCAGGTGCATGTGGCGTTGACGTCGGCGGTGGGATCGCTGGCAGATCGGCTCGCCGCCTGCGGCATCACCGTGCACGAGATCGGCCGGCGGTCACGGCCTGATGCAGCCATGGTCGGGAGGCTGGCGGACGTCATTCGCCTCGTTCAGCCGGTGACGGTCCTCTCCTTCGGTCGTCCGCAGGCCGTAGCCTCTGCGATTGCGACGAGGCTTCGCGTGTCGAGACGCCAGCGACCGCGACTGGTATGCCGGGTGGCTGTCGCCCCACGCACGCTCACCGAGGCCTGGGCGGTTACGAGGGCGGATCGCGTGCTCGCCTCGTCAGAGCACGTCGCAGAAGTCTGTCGCAAGGCGGGTGTCGCAAGGCATCGCCTCGACACGATCGAGCCGGTTGCTATCGCCGCATTGTCCGGTGCTGTGACGCGCGAGGAGGTCGCCGAACGGCTGCGGCTCGATCCCGCGAAAATCTGGTCGCTCTGCGTCGCACCACTGCTCGCCCAAGCGCGGCTCGACCGGCTGCTGTGGGCGATCGATCAGCTGGGCGTGGTCCGCCGGGATGTCGAGCATGTGCTCGTCGGCAGCGGGCCGCAGCTGCGCCGTCTGCGCCGACGGGCCCGCGTGCAGCATCTGGCCGAGCGGCTGCGGATCGTGCCCTCGTGCGAGTGCCTGCCCGATCTGCTTCGCGAGGTGCGGTTTGTGTGGCAGTCCGGGGAGGTTGCGCTTGGTGGTGCCCTCTTCGATGCCATGGCGGCAGGGAAGCCGACCGTGGCGGTCGACAGCGAGGCTGCGCGGCAGGCGATCGTCGATGGCGAAACCGGCTGGATCGTGCCGCCGCTTCCGGAGAGCGAGTTTCCGCGGCGGGCCTTTTCGCTCATCGAGGACGCCCCGGTCGCCTCCCGGTTTGGCGCTGCGGCCCACGAGCGGGCAGCCACGCATTTTTCAGCGGATCGCTTCATCTCCGCGCTGCTTGCTGCTGTGACCGGGAGCATTCAATAACCCCCGACTTTCACCGACCCTGCGAGCGGTCGCCACCGCGCTGGGGGGCGATTCGAGGCCGACCGTGTTCACGGCGATGACGCGGTACGAGTGGGCGGCGCCGGGCCTGGCCGTCGCATCGATGAACTCGAGCGGCACCAGTGGCTGCGAGGGCGTGTCGCTGTAGAGCAGGTTTTGAAACAGCGGCCGCCCGAAGGGGTTCTTCGGCTTCTCAGGGAGCGTGGCGATTTGCTTGCCGTCTCGCTCGATCACGAATCCAGCCAGGCCGCTTTCGAGATCGGCTTCAGCATCCCACGCGAGCGTCGCACCGCTGATCCGCAGGTTTGTCGGCGCCGGTGGAGGCGTCGTGTCGACGACGTTGGTGTCTTTGACGTACTGCATCCATTTCCGGGCGAGGGCTTCATCGGGCAGCCAGCCCATCGTCAGCACGTCGCCGCTAAAGTCCCTGGCCGACGTCGCGTCGCCACCCGTGATCGGCCCGAGCCAGGCGTTGTCGGTGGGCATCGCCACCAGCGGATCACCGGACTGCTTCGGCAGGCGGGCCGAGAGGCAGGCATCGAGCCACGGGATGGCGAGGTAACGCTGGTTGCCACACTCGTGACTGGTCAGGGGATCGATCGCTACGGCAACGAGGCCACCTCGGGACCGCACGGCCCGGAAGAACGCCTGGTTCGCGGGCCACACTCCCTTGAACTTGTCGTCGGTGACCGTGACGCCCTCCTTTGTGCCCGGGTTGCACGTGATCGGCACCGCAAGTGCCGCGTCGGGCAACCTATGGGGCTTGATGGAGGGCCGCTTCTCATCGGCTTCAAACAGGGGCACGCCCGATCGCAGCCAGACGGCGACGGTCCGTTCCGGATGCAGCAGCGTCATGCCGCCGGCCCAGTGGCCGCCGCCGCTGTGGCCCCACAGGGCCCATGGCGCGGCGGAGAGTTCTGGATGGCCCGCCATCGTTCCCAGAGCGACGAGCGCCCGCTCGAAGGTCTTGGCCGAGCCGTTGCGTGGATCGCACCACATCTGACAGTCGGCCTTTTCCGGCTGCTCATACGACGGTGCGATCAGGGCACAGGCGTGCTTTCTCGCGAGCGCCTGCCAGTGCAGGTCGTAGGCACCGGTGAGCCCGGACGAGCAGGAGCCTTCGCCGCACCCATGCTGGTGCACGATGATCCCGTGGATCGTTTTCGCATTTTCCGGAATCCACGCGGTGTACGTCACCGGAAAGATGAGTTCGCCCGGTTCCGTCGACGCCTCGTAGCGGACCCGGTAATACGGGGGCTCCGCGGGGGGCCGCACATCGTACGGCGGCTCCTGGGCCATCCCGACCGCGGCATGTGTGAAGGCCAACGCGATCACGAAAAGGAACACGGCAAAGGCGAGACGGAATCGCGTCATGGCTGTGGTGTGACCTCGGACTGTGGATCCAGATGCCAGTACTGTACTGGAACAACCCCGCACTCCGAAAGTTGCCGCGACAGGCAGTCTTCGACACAGCGTCAGCTGTGAGGATGTGCGTTGAGCGTGTTGCCCGTCGGGGTGGCCCGTACCTCGCCGTCTTCCGCGACGAGCACGCCCGCTTTGAACACCTTCGCTGGCATGGCGAACATTCTCGCGAGATCGGGATCAGGGCGGTAGAGAGTGATGTCGGCATCGGCACCGACGCCGACGTGCCCCTTGTGCGGCAGGCCGGCGATCCGCGCGGGGCCGGCCCGCGTGATGATGCAGAGTTCCTGGAGTGTGAGTTCACGGCTGATGCCCGCCAGCGGCGAACGCTTCCGCACCTGCGGGTGAACGCGGGCCAGCGCCTCCCGACGAAAGCCCTCGTCCCCCAGCAGCTTCATGAGGAGCGGATAGGCGAGGAAGTGGGCGCCGTTGGGATGATCGGTGGAGAGCACGACCCGCCACGGGTCGTCGGCCGTGAGAAACCATTCCAGGCCGATCGCCCACTGCCAGGCATGAACGAGGCTCTTTTCCCGGTACGTGATCGGCAGCACACCGCAGCCCCCTTCGAGGTGCAGGTCGTGCGCCATGAAGGGCACGTTTGTGGCGTGGGCGAGATGCTCGGCGGCGGCCGAGTCGCCGGTCATCGCCACCGTATCGCCGAAAAGCACCTGGCCGACGTCGAGCGTGAGTTCCCCGTGGGCATTGAACCATTCGACGAGCGGGGCCACGCCGGAGCCGAACGAGTCGGCGTCGAGATCACCCCCCGTGTAACTGTGGAATTGCACGTGGGCGAGGTGGGCCCGCACACCGTCAAACGTCTTCATCGTCTCAAGCATCGTGCGCCAGTTCCCGGGCAGGCCGAGGTTGGCGGTGTGCACATGGAGCGGGTGCGGAAGCCCGAGCGACTGCACGACGCGGGCCAGCCGGTCGAGCAGGAGCCGGGGCGTGAGCGAGCGGCCGGGGAGGGACGTGTCGAGATCATGGTGGTCGCCGCGGCGGCCATGCTTCCAAAACGACGGGCCGCCCGGGTTGGCGACCTTCACGGCCCAGCCACGACCGGTGCCGATTGCGTCGCCGACGAGTCGCGCCGCCTCGCGGAGGTCATCGCGATCGAGTGCCGCAACGACCGCTTCCTCGTCGGCTGCCAAGAGATAGATCCCCTTGTCGAGGATCGGCAGATCGGCCAGCTCCATGTGGGCCATGGGGGCGGCCGCGATGGCGATCGCCGCATCGAAGACGGTCGTGTAGCCGAGGGCGGCGTAGAGCCCGCCGGTTGTATGAATCGTGGGCACCGCCGCAGGATGGGAGCGAGCCAGCTGCGGCGCGATGCGTCGGCCGGCACCGACTTTTGTGCCGGCGACATGGCTGTGGAGATCGACGCCGCCGGGCATCACGACCAAGCCCCGCGCGTCGATCTTCACGAAGCCAGTCGCGTCGGCTGGTGGGGCGACGACCCGGCCGCCATCGACCCAGATGTCGGCGACGATGCCGTCGCGGTGGTTGGCCGGATCGTGGACCGTGCCGCCGACGAGCACGAAGCGAGCGGATTCACTCATCGGCCGGCCTCCCTGCGAGCACATGCACTGTGGGCTGCCGCGGCGATTGATTCGAGATGATCCTTCATGCGGGCTGGATCGGGATCGTCGAGCGTGATTACGGAGACCGTGCTGGCCTGCGCTGTGAGGGCTTCTGCAACGGGGGCCGCGAGCCCGCCGACCACGACCACGCAGTCGACTTCGCCGCGCTCGAGAAGTTGCAGGGCCGCGGCCTCGCCGGGCAGGAAGCGGCCACCCGCCTGGTCGGCCTTCGCGATCGCCCCGGCGGCGCCGTACCGCCAGGTGAGCACGTTCGCGGCTGGTTTTGAATCGATGTTCGCGAGCGGGATCTCAAAGGCAGGCGTTTGGTGGGCGATCGTGCGGACCAGATGCACGACGCTCCAGGGCTCGAGACCGAGCGCATCGGTGGCGTGATCGGTGACGACCGCCACGCAGGTGGCATGGTCGATCGCCTGGGCGATGGTCGCGCACGGTGTGACAAGCGGTTCCCCGTCGGCCGCCGACATGCCGTGCTGCAGCAGGTGCTGCACCACCCGCGCGGTATCGACGGCTGTGTCGTTCGGAAGCGACACGTGCGCGTCGGCGTGGGCCACGGCAGTGGGCCCGACGGCAAGTGTGCGACGCACGAGCGGCGGAGAGAGAGGTGGCGTGACGAACCGTTCGATGAATGTCGCGTCAACCGCCTGCGGATCGCAGAACCAGAAGATCACCAGATCGGCTCGGTCGCGGAGTTCCTCGCGGTCGGCAGTGACCTCGCCGGCGCGGGCGATCGTGGGGCCGGCTGGGCGGGCCATCTCTGCGTCACCGGCGTCGATCGCCGCCCCGATCGCCTCGGCCAGATTGCAGGCGGCCACGACCACGTCCGCCGACACCCCGTGCAAGCCGGTCACGAGCACCCGCCGGGCTGCGGCTAGTTTTCGGGCAACATCTGCCGTGTCGCTGATCGTTGTGGCGGCGAGCGGCGTCACGATTTCGGCAGCACCCAGATATTGCGATAGCGGACCGGGTTGCTGTGGTTCTGCAGATGGAGCGGGCCGGTTACCGCCTCCTGCTTCTGCGGGCCGCCGGGAGTGATGGCCGGCACCTCCACGTTGTCGTGGATCAGCACGCCGTTGTGGCGGACGGTGAGCCGGGCGTTGGCGATCTTCTTGCCGTCTGCAAACCGCGGGGCGGTCACCTCCACGTCGTAGGTCTGCCACGCGAGCGGCGGCAGGCACATGTTCACGCTCGGGGGCGCCGCCTTGTAGATACCGCCGCACTCGTTGTCTTTGCCTTCGAGGCCGAAGCTGTCGAGCATCTGCGTCTCGTAGCCGCCCTGGAAGTAGGCGCCGCTGTTGCCACGCCCCTGCCCGCGATCCTTGGGCTGATAGGGCAGGCAAAACTCGATGTGCCAGGTGGCGTCGCCGAAGGCGTCCTTCGTGGTGACGCCTTCCATCAGGAGGCCGTCGTCAGTCATGCGGCCATCAAGCAACTTGTCGGTGTTTGTGCCGTCAAAAATGACGACTGCGCCGGCAGGGGCCGCGAGGCCGAGTGTCGGGCTCTGACGGTGCACCTTGGGCAGCGTCGCGATGCGGCTGCCCGCGTCGTCGAGAATGGTGACGGCTGGTGTGCCGTCAACCAGGCGAATCTCGGCCTGCCGGGTGACCCCCGCCCAGTCGACTCCCTCCAGTTTCACGACGGCAGCAGCGGCCTCTCCCGTGCGGGTGCCTTTGCCCCTGACCTTGTTCGGCGGCGTCCAGCCGGCCCCCGGCAGGCCGCCGGGGTAGCCGACCGCGTCGAAGGCACCGTCGCCGAGGGCCACCACCTGCACGCCCATCGTGAGCGGCTGGCCGTCGATCGTGAGATTGCCGGCATATTCACCCTGGAAGATGAAGTCGGCATCTGCCTGGGCCGGATCGGTATAGACCGGATTGCCGCTGGGCTTGGCCTGCACAGAGCCGGTAAAAAACATGAGGAGCGAAAGAATGAGAGCGATGCGAAGAAAAGCCATGCATAGACCTTTCGGGGAGGAGGCGAAATCCAAACCAAGGATAGCGTGGCGTGAGCGAGTCAGCGAGGCACGGAACTCGGCGGCATTGGCATGCCGCCTCGGGGCTTCGTTACCGGGCCGCGGCCGCGGCCGCTACGCCAGCCCGGTGAGCGGGCCGTCGCCGCAGTAGTCGGGATTACCGAACCGCGTGAGGTCGGTATGGCCCATCGCGTGGGCCAGCGCGAGCAGTAGCCGATTGTGTGCTACGCCGCCAAACTCGACCGCCCGGCCTGTCGTGAGGCCGAGGCCACCGCCGATCAGCACAAACGGAATGTCGGCATGGGAGTGCGAATTGCCCTCGCCCAGTTCGTTGGTCCAGAGAATCGTGGTGTGGTCGAGGAGCGAGCCGTCGCCACCTGGTTCCGGTGTTTCGGCCAGCCGCTTGGCGAGATGGGCGATCTCACTCGCATACCAGGCATTGATCCGCGTGAGCTTGTCCTGGGCGGCCTCGTTGTTGTTGGGCTCGTGAGAGAGCTCGTGCTGCCCTTCGTCGATGCCCAGCCACTTGAATCGAGGCTGGCCGACCGAATTTGTGTATTGCAGCGTCGCCACCCGCGTGAAGTCGGCCGCCAGCGACGAGACCACCAGTTCGATCTGCATCCGGCTGATCTTCGGCATGTGGTCGTTTTGCTCCACCACACCCTCTTCCATTTTCGGCACGGCATGCGAAATGGTCTCGTGATGCGTGGCCAGCTCTTTTTCAAACTCCCGCACCAGCGCCGTGTGTTCCTCCAGGATCCGCCGGTCTTCGGCGGGCAGCGCGCTCGAGACCTTGGCGAGGTCCTCGTGGAGTTCGTCGAGCACGCTCTGCAGGCTCTCGCGGTCCTTGGCCTGGCCGTAGAGCTTGTTGAACATCTGGTAGGGGTCGTCGATCGGTGGCACCGGCTGGTTGGGGCCGGTGTAGACCATGCGGGTCCAGGTGTCGGCTTTGTTAGGCACGAGCACGCCAAACTCGAGCGACCCAAACCGCGTGGCCGAGTCGGGCCGCGACTGGAGATGCCGCTTGATCTCCTGATCGATCGACAGGCCACTGGCCCAGCCGGCCGGCGTTTCGCCGCCGCCCTGCACGTTGCCGGGAAAAAGCTCGATGCCGGTGAGCAGGCAGCCCATGCCCCGCATGTGGAGGTCGCCATCGCCCCGCACTTTATTGTGGACGCCCTTGAGCGTGAGCAGCCGGTCGCGAAACGGGTCGAGCGGCTGCAGACTCACCGGCAACTCCGCCGGGACCCGCACCGGCCCGGGCGTGAGGAACGGTCCGGGGATGGTCGGCCAGAAGTTTTTCTTCACGACACCGTCGGGGCTGAAGACGACGATCAGCCGCTTCTTGGCCGCCGTCGAAGTCGCCGCCGCGAGGCTCGGAAGATTCCCGAGGAAGGGCAACACCGCCGAGCCGACGCCGAGACGGCGGAGCAGGGCACGACGGGAGAGCGGGGAAGCGGTAATCATGGCTGGTTCTCTCTGGTATCCACCGGTCCGGTGACCGAGTTGCCGGCTGGGGCGGCTTGGGCGACTGCGTTTTGTGGGGGCGATGCCGCCACCACCATGATATCGACCATGAGGCGACGGATATCGAAGCCGGCCTTTTCGAATGATGTGTGCAGGTTTTTCAGCGTGTCGGGGCCCCAGGCCCGCAGCGGCTGCTTCACGAGGGCGTGGAACAGGCTTTGCACAAACGCCTCCTGGGCATCGGGGCTCGTTGCGAGGTAGGCCGCTAGTTCCCGCCCGCCGCGAAACTCCGCCTCGGGCCCCTCGCGCGGCAGGTACGAGCCGGCGGCATCCACGGGCTTGTCTCCCGACGCCGCCCGCTCGGTCGTGCGATAGCGGCCGACCGCATCGAAGTCTTCCAGCGCGAAGCCGAGCGGGTTGATCATCGTGTGGCAGGTCTGGCAGGCCACCGCCTTGGTCTGCAGTACCACCCGTTCGCGGGTGGATAGGTCGGGATGCTGTTCCGGTGCGAGCGGCGCGATCGCCTCCTGTGGCGGCTTGAGGACGTTGCCCAACATGGTGCGGGCCAGGAAGACGCCGCGATGGATGGGAGACGTGGCCTTCGAATAGGAGAAGACCGAGAGCAGGTAGGGATGGCAGATCACGCCCCCGCGACGGCCGTCGTCGAGCCGCACACGGCGAAACGCTGCCGCGGCCGGCAGCGTTTCGCCGTAGAGCGACGCCAGCCTCCCATTGAGATAGACCTCGTCATCCGTGAACAGCCGGCGAAAGTCACCGCTCGTCCAGACAACATCGTCCACAAAGAGGTCAAGGCTGGTGCGCAGGTCGGCGGTGACCGCGGGCGAGATGTCGCCGTAGAGCGACGGATCTTTCGTTACCTCGGGAGCGAGATCGACCCGTAGCCACGCGAAGAGAAAGTCGCGGAGCTTGGCCCGTGTCCGTCGGTCGTTCACCATCCGCTCGGCCTGTCGCCGCACCTGCTCCGGCGTGGCGAGTTGATTTTTCGCGGCGGCTTGCCAGAGTGGCGAATCGGGAATGGAATCCCACAGGCCAAACGAGAGCCTAGCGGCGGTGGCGAAGGGGTCGGTGACGGCGGCCGGCTCGCGGAAGAGGAATCGCGGCGAGCCGAGCGCGAGGAGGAGCGATCGCTTGACCGCGGTATCGAGATCGGGCGCGTCGGCAAACGGGCGATCGATGACCAGCCCGCGAAGCTCGTCGCTGAGCGGTCGCCGAAACGCCCGCTCGGCAAACGTGGCGGCGAAGCGCCGCAGTTTCTCTGCCCGATCGGGGGCATCCCGCTTCACGCCCGCGAGGTGCTCGATGTGGTCGAGCACATACGCCGCCGTTTCGCTGGCAGCAGCGGTGGCGGCGGAAAACCATTCTTTCGAGAGCGTCGTGCCCCGCTCGTAGCCGATCGACTTGTCATCGGGAGGGAAGGGTGTCGCGGCCACGAACACCTGCGGGCTGTCATGCGGGATCAGCACCCGCTCCGGCACCGGCTCGATCACCCCGTGGGGCGGCTTCCAGAGGAGCGTGATCGAGGCATCGGCGAAAGGCTCGTGCTTCTTGTTGTCAACGCCCTGGTTGGCCTTCGAGAACTCCAGCCGCAGCGGATACGCTCGGCCACCGAGAAGCATGATGCTGGCCCGGTATTCCGTGTCATCCCCCGACTTCACATAGGCGTCGATGAGCGGTGGCTCATACCAGGCCGTGTTGAGGGCGAGCTTCACCGATTGCTCGGTGCGAATGACAAACTCATAGACGCCGGTCTCGGGCGGCACGATCGATCCCATCCAGCGGATGGCAAACCGATTGGGCTCGAACCGCTCCGGGTCGGGACCCTCGACGCCGAAGAAGAAATCGACCTGCGGATCGATTCGTTCGAAGACGAGATCCTTCCGGTCAAAGGTGCGGCCGTGGAAGTACTCACCGCGGAGTCCGCGCCGGGCATCGACGTTCGGTCCGCGACCGCGAAAACTGGCGATCAGGTCGGCCACCGTGTTGTGGTATTGCCGGACGGTGAGCCGCGAGAGTTCCATGCGGGCTGGCCGGTTGCGGTCGCGCGCCACTGGCGAATAGAACGCTCCGTGGATGTATTCGGCCACCTGGCGGGCCGCCTCGTCGCGCACCGCCTCTGGATCATCCTCCGGCATCGTCTCGTCGATGTAGGCCGCGAGCTGGTTGATCGACCGATCGCCGACGAGGGGCTGAGGCACATCCACGGTGCCCGCACCGTTCTCAGCGTGGCAGCGGCCGCAATGCTCGCGGTAGATGGCCGCGCCGGGATGCTCGTCGGCCGCGCGAGCGCGGAAGTCGCCCGAGCCCGCCAAGACAATTCCGGCGAGGATGAGGGGCACGGTGGAGCGAGGGATTGACCTAGCCATGCTGTCTTTCCTTGGTCCCTTTAAGAATATCGTCAGATCAAGCTCATTCACCACGGAAATTATCAGACATTTGCCAGGTGTTTTTCGTCCCTGGCGATGTAAGGAACGCTTTTTTTTGGGGAAGGAAAGACGGAGACGTTTGAGGTATGCCGGGAGACCTTCATCATTCAGCGGATGTGGACCGCCAGCCGGTGTCCGGCGTGACGGCCGACATGCTGCTTCTGTCTCGGCTGTGGTCGGAAGCCCAGCCGGTCATGGCGGCGATGATCGTTGGTGCAGTCGTCGACTTTCAGCATGCGGAGGATCTCGTTTCGCAGGTGGCGGAAACGGTCGTGATGAAGTTTGGAGAGTACGACCGCTCGCGGCCATTCGTGCCCTGGGCGCTCGGCATTGCCCGCAACATCGTGCTGCGGCATTACGAGCGGCGGGCAGGGGATCGGCTGGTCTTTTTTGACGAACGCACGCTGAGCGCGCTGGCCGTGGCCCAGGAAGAAGTGGCCGGCGAGGCTGCCGAACGGCTGGCCCTGATGCGGCAGTGTCTGGCCGAGGTGAAGGGGAAGACCCGCCGCGTGATGGAGATGCGATATCTCCATGGGCTGAAGCCCGCTGCCATCGGGCGGGCGCTTGACATGACGAGCAACGCCGTGTGGGTGATGCTCCATCGGGGGCGAGAGGCTGTCGCCCAGTGTGTGCAGCTGAAACTGGCCGCAACCGGTGAGGGGCAAGCATGAGCGCGTCGCTGTTTGGTCGTGTCGGGCCGGAGCAGGACCGGGAGCGCTATCTCGATCTGGTGGAGCGGCATTTCGACGGTCGCCTGACGGCTGAGGAAAGCCGTGACCTCGGCGGCTTGCTGGCTGCACGTGCGGATTGCGCCCGCGAGTTTGCCCGGCGGGCCATGTTTCACGACCAGATCAGGGCGCTGCTTCGCTACGACCAGGAGGCACGGGGCCAGGATGATCCGACCGTCGCGGCCTTGTCGCCCGAGGCAATTGGCGGGCGTGCGGCGGCCGCGCCTTCCCGTTGGCTGGCCGTCGCGGCGACGACGGTCGCCGTGCTGAGCATGGCGATCGTAGGCCTGTGGAGCGTCGTCCGTGTGCCGAATGTGAAGCAGGAAGCGCCGGCGTTAGCCGAGCGCGAAGAGCGGTTGCTGCCGGTGGCCAGGCTGGCGGCCGCGTTCGATGCGGTCTGGTCGGATCCGAACGTCGCCTTCGTGCTGCGGCAGGGCGACATGCCTGCCGGGATGCTGACGCTCGTTTCAGGACGGGTCGAGTTTCTCTTTGCTGCGGGAGCGACGGCCGTGATCGAGGGGCCGGCCACGTTCGAGCCGGTGTCGCGTGACACGCTTCGCGTGGCCGCCGGATCGGTGCGGTGTCGCTGCCCGCACCCGGGCACGGAGCTGCGCGTGGAGACGCCCTCGGGCACGATCGTCGATCTGGGAACCGAGTTTGCCGTGACCGTGGAACCGGATGTGCGCACCCGGGTTGCCGTCATCGAGGGGCAGGTGCGGGTCGATGGCAGAGAGGCATCGCGGCTGATGTCGGCGGGTGAGGCCGTTTCCATCGACCGCGAGGGACGGTCATCAGACGACATCGGTTTTCTGAAGGACGTGGCGACTCGGGTGACGCTCACGCCGGTCGAGCCGAGCGTCTTCGCAGACTGTCGCAATGTCCTTGTCGATCCTTCGTTCGAGGCCGAAACCGCGGGCCACCAGGGCGGCCGGCATGAGCCATCGACGTTGGGAGACTTTCGCTTGGGCCAGTGGCGGGGGTCGCTCGGCCACGTGGAGCAAGTGCTGGCCCCGGTGGCCTCAGGGAGTCAGGCCTTACGAATCGCGGCCGGTGGGAGTCGGTTTTGGCCGCTCGTCGGTCAACCGGTGGAGACCGGTGACATCGTGGGGCAGCCCGTGATGGCGGCGGTGAAGGTCTGTCAGCAGCAAGATGATCCGCTGCGGGGCAATCAGTGTGCGATCGTGAAGCTGGTATTCGTGGATGCGGCGGGCAGGGCATTTGCCCAAGCAGAGCGATATTTTCTGCGATCGGGCAGCAAGGCAGGCGAGTTCGTGGAGGCGGGGATCGCCGCCCTGGCGCCGGCCGGCACAGCGACAGTTCAATGCCAGGTTCTGCTCAACGCCTGCGGCATGCCGACAGGCAGCATTGTCGTGGACGATGCGGCCTTGCTGATCGGCCAGGAATGACTCCCTGTTGGAGCCAGTGTTTTCGCATGTGAATATTTGGGGCCAAGGCCACGGCACGTTTGCCCTTCCACGTCGGCCTTTTTCCACATCCGGCATGTGACACACGTGCATGCGCGGAATACGATTTTCCATATGAAGACGACGCTATCGATCAGCGACGCCACCATGCGGGCGGTGAAGCGGGAGGCCGCCCGACGCGGCCAGACCATGTCGGAATTGGTCGAGTCGGCCTTGCGTCAGGCGCTCAGTCGGACGAAACCTGTGGCGAAAATGCCACCCCTGACGTCCTTCTCCAGCGGTGGCAGCCGCGTCGACGTGTCCGACCGCGACGCCCTTTTCAATGCGATGGAGCGGTAGCGTATTCGTGGTCGATACGACGGTGCTGATGCGGGAAACCGGCGTGCATACCATCTACACCCACGACGCAGACTTCAAACGCTTCCCGTTCATCGACGTACTTGATCCCGTGGGGAAAGTGGGGCGGTGAACGGCCGAACCTTGGGCTCTGTCGGCTCGCAAGCCGGCCTGAGGCGGAGGCGGGGCGGCTGGCCGAAGCGGCTCTGCTGATTGGCCAGCGATGAGGCGATGCCTCATGTGGCGTGCCTCTGTATACTTTTTGATGTTTTGCCGAGACATCTTCTTCTGAAGAGGCTGCCCGATGGCCACGATTCCCTTTGCTGCCCCGTCGCGTCATCTCATCTCGGTGGATGCGTTTCATCGGATGGGTGAGATGGGCATCCTTGGGCCGGTAGACCGAGTGGAACTCATCGAGGGGGAGATCATCGACATGTCGCCGATCGGAGTCTTGCACGCGGCCATCGTTGCACGGCTGGCTTCATACTTCAGCCAGAGGCTCGGGGGCGCGGCGGTCGTGTGGTGCCAAAACCCGCTGCGGATGGACGATATCAACGAACCTGAGCCCGACATTGCGGTTCTCCGGCCCCGGCCCGACTTCTACACCACGGCCCATCCCGGGCCAGCGGACGTCTTACTCGTCATCGAGGTTGCGGATACGAGCCTCGCCTACGACCTCGGCACGAAGGTGCCGCTCTACGCTCGGCATGGCACCCCGGAGGTGTGGGTGATCGACGCGGCCACGCGGCGGACGAGGGTGTTTCGCCAGCCGACTGGTGGTCGTGAGGCCGGCCATGCGACCGACAGTTGCTACGCGACCGAGATGAGCGTCGAACCACACGAATCGCTCTCACGAGTCGGCGTGGTCGATGAGGCCGGAGGCCCAGTGGTCGTCGAGTTGGCCCGGCTGCTGCCAACGGTGGGCTAAAATGCGTCAGCGGTCGATTTTTGCTTGACCGGAGTGGAGCCGGCCCGCGTCGTCAATGGAGATCATGGCATGATCCGTATGCTGCTTGGAATCACCGTCTGCCTGAGTGCCGCGGTGCTGTCGCCCGCCGCAAAGGCCGTCGAGCCACAAGAGATCGTGCTTTGGCCCGAAGGCGTGCCGGAGCCGCGGGTGCCGGCCGAGCCGGCAGAGAAGGTAGAAAAGAAGGCCG
>JBIKNV010000165.1:0-6159 GCA_044358475.1 Pirellulales bacterium
GCACCCAGAGAGAGGGCATTCCAACCAAACGCCGTGCTGGAATTGAAAGTAAGGCGGCTGTGAAGACCGCTCTCTTCCATGTATGGAAGGATATCGGCATGCCAGTTCCAGTTCCCTGCGAATCGACTGGTCGCTGGCACGGGCGCCCCCGGCGGAAAGGCCCGCTTCGCGTCGTGATGGCTGTGCAGGGCGAGCCCCTGCTGCCTGAGCTTGTTGCTGCACGATGACCGCCGCCCCGCCTCACGGGCCGCCTGCACCGCCGGCAGCAGGAGGCCGATCAGCACGCCGATAATGGCAATCACAACCAAGAGTTCGACAAGCGTAAATCCGTGGCGCTTCATGATGACCCTCGGCATGACGGATGGAGATTACTCCTCAAGCCTGTAGGAGTAAGTTTAGATAATGGAGAGTGTCAAGGCACAGGAGCAGCTTTTTCGACGGCCACGGTCTTCGGTACCACAAGCCGGATCGGACGGGTTTCGGCGATTGTTTGGAGCATCACCCGGCCGGTGACCATCCCCTTCAATTCGATATCAGGGAGCGTGGCGGCCCGCTCATCCGGCTCAAACCGGCACGCATGCAAAGTCAGCTCGACCGCCACCGGATGGACAGCACTCGTCACGCCGACGAGCCGCCCGGTCGCAGTCACATCGCGCAGGGTCGCTAAGAGGTTTGAGTTGCCACTGATGAAGCTGGGCCGCGTCGGTGAATCGCTCGAGCAAGCTTCAAAGGTCACTTCGCAGACCGGCAGGTTTTCAGGCACCACTTCCGGGTGCACCGCGCGGTGGTATTTGTGATCTTCCCAGGCAGCCCAAAAGCCGTTGCGGGCCCGCGACTGGATGCCTCGGAACACAACGTTGCGGATGCTGGCCTGCGTGACGCCATCGGCCGTGTTGTGGACAAACGTCAGCCCTTCCGGTGACTTCCAGGCCCCGGCCATGTGGGTCGGCATCGCGTTCGACTCGTGCTGGGTGGTGTCGAACGTGGCAAGCACCCGATAGACATGCTCACCATGCCGCACGGTGTCGCCATTCTGCAGCCGGATACCAGGATGCCAGTCGACCCAGGCTCCGGTGAGTAGCCGCGACACACTGCCCGGGTGTGGCACGCCCGGTTCTCGCGGCTCATCGATGATGTTTTCGATGACGCCATCGCTGATGTCGCCCTGGGCTGGATTCGCGCTCGGATAGTCCTGGGCATTGAGCGCGAGCGCGTCGTCGGCGGTCTGGCAGACGCCGTTGCGAATCGTAAAGCCCTTTCCGGGCCCGAGATGGACCCCATCTTTGTTGCCACGGATCTCGAAGCCGTCGACCAGCAGGTTCTCAAACGTGCAGATGTGCAGCGCAAACTGGGGGGTCTCGAGATCCCGGCAGCGGAAGGAGGTGATCGCAGCATCCTTCACCCGGAAGAGTGCGACGAGCCCCCGCAGGCCGAAGGCGGGATCGGCTGGCGGCGGCAGCGCGACCTGACCGTTGCAGGCAATCTCGAGGCCGTCGATGGCGATCCCTTCATTCCATTCGCGGGTCTGAATGCCGCGATTGGCCAGCACGAAGCTGTACTTGCTCGTCTTGCGGAAGATGACGCCGGGGCTGCATTCCAGCCGGGTATGACTGTCGAGCCAGACCGTGGCGTCGAGGTCATAGAAGCCGGGAGTGGTCACGGTGACGAGTTTGCTGCCACCGTCAACGGCCCGCTGGAGCGCGGCGACGTTGGCAGCTGCCGTCGCCATCGGCGAAAAGCCTAGGGCGTTGGCATCGACTCTCGGCCGCTCCGCCAGCACTGGCTGTGAACCGCTTGCAACGAGAATTATGGCCACACCGAACACCGTAAGAGGCCGCAGGCGAAAACTCATCATCAGAGCGGCTTTCATATTGGACGCCTTCATATGCAAGAATGTCGGGAAGAAGAACACCGGTTGAGTTGCTCAGGGTCGAAGCCTATCCTATAAGTTTTAGGACCCCAAAGCGTTGAAAGAGAAACTCTGAATGCCCCGTTCTCCCACACCCCGCCGCCCGGGTCGCCCGCCGGGGAAAGCCCGGCTCGCCGTCGCCGGCAAGGCCGAGCCCGAGGGCGATCTCGTCGCTCAGGTGATCAATCACTTGCGAAAGGAAATCGTCTCGGGCTCCTACGCCGCCGGCATGTCGTTGCCAAGCGAAGGTAGCCTGGCCGAGACGCTGGCCGTGTCGCGGACGGTGATCCGCGAGGCGATGCGGAGCCTGCGGTCACAGGGGCTGATCGTGATGAGCCAGGGGGCGCGGCCGCGGGTGGCCGAGGTCGATGCCGGCCCTGCCGTCGAGTCGCTCGGCCTGCTCCTCACGCGGTCGCGGACGACGCTCCTGCAGCTCACCGAAGTCCGGCAGCCGCTCGAGTCGAGAATCGCGGCGCTCGCCGCCGAGCGGGCCAGCGAGGCCCAGATCACGGCGCTCGAGGCCGCGATCGACGATCTCGAACAGGCGACGAGCCTCGGCGGCCGTGTCGAGGCCGACATCCGCTTCCACGACCTGCTCGCCGCAGCCACCGGCAATCCCGTCTTCCGCGTGCTGCTCAAGGCGATCGGCGGGCTGCTCGACGAATCGCGGCGCCGCACGATCAAGGCGGTGGGGCCGGAGCCGGCGATCATCGGACACCGCGAGATCCTCGCCGCCGTTGCCCGCCACGACGCGAAGGCCGCCGAAGCCGCGATGCGGCGTCATCTCGACTGGGCCGCCCACGACATCCGCGCTGCCGCGAAGAAGGGGAGGCCGTCGTGATGACGGCCTGGGCCCGGACTGGTTGCTGCTGCGGACTCGTGCTCGTGGCACTTGGCGGCGGCTTGCTCACCGCCGCCCCGCTTGATGACCTGCGGCCGCTCGTGACCACCCGCCAGTGGACTGAACAGCAAACCGACGACGCCGGCGCGGTGCAGGCTCACGCCGTCACCGCGGAAATTTGGACGGCCGCCTTCCAGCGACGCATCGACGAGACCAAGCGGCTGGAGATTCCCGCCCGTGCCGAACCCTATTACGTCGATGGGCCGCTCGTGCTCCCGTCGAACGCGGCGATCGTGGCCGATCCCCGCGCAGAGATCCGGCTCGTGCCGGGCATCAACACCTGCATCGTCCGCAACGCGAATCTCGTGGGCTTCGCGAGCGGCGCCGTGCCGGCCGACACGCAGCCCGACACCGACATCCTGATCGAGGGCGGCATCTGGACGACGACGCTCGCCACGACGGCCGACGCTCCGCGGGGCAACGTCCACGGTCGTTCCGCGACGACCCAGCCCGTGCCCGGCACCCACGGCGTGATCCTGCTGCACAACGCCCGCGGCGTGCGGATTCGCAACGTGACCGTGCGAGAGAGCCGACCCTTCGCCGTTCATCTGGGCAACGTGCGCGACTTCGTGGTCGATGGCCTCATGCTCGATCACACGCACCGCGACGGCGTGCATGTGTCGGGGCCGGCGGCCGACGGCCTGATCCGCAACGTCCGCGGGGTGTCGAAGGACGATCCCGTCGCCCTCACTGCCTGGGACTGGCAGCAGTATGCCCCGAGCTTCGGCCCGATCGAGCGGGTCGTGATCGAGGACATCACCGGCTCGCCCCCCGGGGCCTCGGCCAACAACGCCATCCGCCTGCTGCCGGGCGTGAAGCGGTTTGCCGATGGCACGCTGGTCGAGTGCGTGATCCGCGACATCACGCTTCGCCGCATCACCGACATCACAGAGTTCAAATGCTACGACCAGCCGAATCTCGAGGTTCCCGCCGGCACGGACCAAAGCGACCCGATCGGCCGGCTGGAAAACATCCGGTTTGAGCAACTCACCTTCCATCGCCCGGGTACCATCGAACTCCATGCCGACACCGACGGCCTCGTGATCGACGGCGTGACGCTCGCCTTCGAGCCGCCGCCCACCTGGCACCTGCTCGCCATCGGCCCCAAGTCGATGACCTACAAGGGCAACCAGTCCGATCCCGCGAAGTGGCGGGAGATCTTTTCACCCGACCGCGACTGCACCGTGCGAGACGTTTCGATCAGCGGAGTACGGCTTGCAGGGGCGGCGGAGGATCTGCCACTCGACCGAGTCGTGAACGTGATCGAGATGCAGCCCAACCCCGAATACCCGCGGACCACGCCCAAGGGCGGTACCGGCAAGGGCCGGTGGGTGCGCTGATGAAGATCAAGAAACAACCATCCAAGGAATGACACCATGCACAAAGTCGTGATCACCGATTTCATCGCCGACGACCTGGCCCCCGAGAGGGAAGCCCTCGCCGGGCTGGCCACGGTGGAGGCATTCGACGCCTTCCATGAAGACCAGTTCACCGGCCGGATCGAGGATGCCGCCGCGATCATGATGTATCACAACATCCGGCTCACGCGGCCCACGATCGAGCGGCTGAAGCACTGCCGGCTGATCGTCCGCTGCGGCGTGGGATTCGACAACGTCGATCACGCCTTCGCCCGTGAGCGGGGCATCGCGGTGGCCAACGTGCCCGACTACGGCACGGAGGAGGTGGCCGACTCGGCGATCGGCATGATGCTCGCGCTCACCCGCGGCATCCACCAGTTCAACACCCGGCTTCGCGACCGGCCAGACCCGTGGATGTATCACGTCTTTTCCCCGCTGCACCGGCTGCGGGGTCGCACGTTTGCGATCGTGGGCCTCGGCCGGATCGGCATCGCCACGGCCCTGCGGGCCAAGGCGCTGGGGATGGATGTCGCCTTTTTCGACCCCTACCGGCAGGACGGCTTCGACAAGGCCCTGGGCATCCGCCGGGTCGAGTCACCGGAAGATCTCTTCCGGCAGGCCGCCGTGCTGAGTCTTCACTGCCCGCTCACGGCCGACACCCGCCACCTCGTCAACACCGAGTCGCTCGAGTGGCTGCCGCGTGGATCGTATCTCGTGAACACGGCCCGCGGCGGCGTGGTCGACACCACGGCGATCCCCGCGGCGTTGGCCTCGGGCAGGCTCGCCGGGGCAGGCATCGACGTATTGCCGCACGAGCCACCGGCGGCCGACGACCCGCTGCTCGTCGCCTGGCGGGACCGGAGTCACCCAGCCTACGAACGGCTGATCATCAATCCGCATGCCGCCTTTTATTCCGAAGAGGGCCTGCTCGACATGCGGGTGAAAGGCTCCGACGCCTGCCGCCGGGCGCTGCTCGGCCAGCCACTCCGCAACGTCGTGAACTGACTGCGACCTCCATACAGACCAAAAAACAGATGAGAAAAAACATAAAAGATTGTCCCCGCATTCGGCTCGTAGTGATGACCGATTGACCTAAAATGAAGGTCGTGTCGAAGGAGGCAGCGATGAGACAGCATCTGCGACCACGCTCTCAATCCACCTGCCGACGGTGTTCGCCGTTTTTCGCCGACGTTGCATTGGTTGTCAGGGTGGGCTTTCTTTTCGGCAGCATGGCGGCCGCCGCCCACGCGGCCGACACGAGCGACTTCGAGACCGCGATTCGTCCGCTGCTCGTCGCCAAATGTGGCGACTGCCATGGCCCCGACACGCAGGAGAGTGGCCTGCGGCTCGACGTCCGCCACCGGGCGTTCAAAGGGGGCGACTTCGGCACGGTGATCCTCGCCGGCAAGGCTGCCGAGAGCGAACTGGTCAAACGCATCACCCATGCCGATCCCGAAAAGGCGATGCCCCCCGAGGAGCCGCTCTCGGCAGAGGAGATCGCCGTCCTTAGCCGCTGGATTGATGCTGGTGCCGACTGGCCCGAGACCGAGGCCGATCGCGTCGCGCGGGAGACAGACCGTGATCCCCGGCTCGACCACTGGGCATGGCAGCCGGTGACGCGGCCCGCCGTGCCGCCGCACCAGAATGAGCCGACGGGCGCAGCATGGCCGGCTCGCAACGAGATCGACCGCTTCCTGCAGGTGAGGCTCGCCGAGAAGGGGCTCGCTCCCGCGGCCGAAGCCGACCGCCGCACGCTCATCCGGCGGCTGTCGTTCGATCTGCTCGGTCTGCCGCCGACGCCCGAAGACGTCACTGCCTTCGTCGCCGACGAGTCGCCCGACGCCTATGAGCGACTCGTCGATCGCCTGCTTGCCTCGCCCCACTACGGCGAACGCTGGGCCCGCCACTGGCTCGACATCGCCCACTACGCCGACACCCACGGCTTCGAGCGTGACCAGCTGCGGCCCAACGCCTGGCGGTATCGCGACTGG
>JBIKNV010000181.1:0-5829 GCA_044358475.1 Pirellulales bacterium
CGGCCCGCAGCCGGTCGAGATGGGCACTTTCCACCGCTTTGCTGCCCGACTCCTCCGGCGACACGCGGGCTTCGTGGGGCTCACCAGCGACTACTCGATCCTTGACCCCGACGACGCGACCGGCCTCCTCAAGCGGGCCGCCAAGCGGCTGGGCCTCGCCCTCACGCACACTCCGATCGGTCGCATCGCCGGCGTGATCAGCCGAGCAAAAAATGATCTCGTCACGCCCGAGACCTTCGATCCCCGCTGGGGACGACCGGTCGACGAGATCGCCAAGAAACTCTGGCCCGTCTATCAGGAGATGCTTCGCGACAGCAACTCGGTCGACTTCGACGACCTCCTGGTGCACGTGGCGAAGCTGCTCGTCGACAATCCCGACCTGCGGAGGCTCCTCGACGCCCGCCACCGCTGGATTCTCGTCGACGAATATCAGGACACCAACGCCGTCCAATACTGCATCCTCCGTGGCCTCTCCCTCGACCATCCCAACCTCGCCGTGACCGGCGATCCCGATCAGGCGATCTACGGCTGGCGGGGAGCGAGCATCCGCAACATCCTCGAGTTTGAGCGCGACTATCCGACCGCCGCGGTCGTCAAGCTGGAGCACAACTACCGGAGTACCGCCAACATCCTCGGCACGGCCGATCGGCTCATCGCCCACAACTCGAAGCGAAAGCCGAAGCAGCTCATTACCGACGCCGACGCCGGCAGCCCGGTGCGGATCGTGCTCGACTCCACCAGCCACGACGAGGCCGATCGGATTGCCGACGAGATCGCCCAGACCATTGACACCGGCAGCCGGCAGCCGCGTGACTTCGCGATCCTGTTTCGCACCAACGCTCTGTCGCGATCGCTGGAAGTTGCCCTGCGGTCGCGGGGCGTACCCTACCAACTCGTTCGAGGGCTCGAGTTTTTCAAGCGGCGCGAGATCCGCGACATCGTCGCCTGGCTACGACTGCTGAAGAATCCGCGTGACGACGAGGCCCTGCTGCGGGTCGTCAACGTGCCCCCGCGCGGCATCGGCAAGCAGTCGCTCGACCATCTCGGCGCCTGGGGCGAAGAGCGACGCATGAGCTTGTTGGAGGCGGCAACGCAGGCCCCGGCGATCCCGGGAGTGTCGAAGCGGGCCGGCAAGGCGCTGGCGGCATTCGCAGCGCTCCATCGCGATCTCGAGACAATCGCGGCGGAATGCGGGGATCGTGTCGCTCCACTCATCGAGGCCGTGCTCGACCGTACCGGCTATCGCCGCATGCTCCAGGACGAGGGAGCCGACGAGGAAGAGCATGGGGAAGATCGGCTGGCCAATGTCGAGGAACTGGTCACCGCCGCCCGGCAACTCGACGATTCATTCGTTCGAGGGAGTCCCGACGACGATGCCCTCGGCACGTTCCTGGAGACCACGGCCCTCGTCGCCGACACCGACGTGTGGGATGCCAATGGACAGCGGGTGGCGCTCATGACGCTCCACGCCGCGAAGGGCCTGGAGTTTCCCGTGGTGTATCTCGTCGCCATGGAAGACGGCATCCTGCCTCACGAGCGGAGCCTCGACAATCCCGATCAGCTCGAGGAGGAACGCCGGCTGGTCTTCGTCGGCATCACTCGCGGCCAGGAGGAGGTGCATGCCAGCAGTGCGCGGATCCGCGACTATCGGGGCTCGCGACGCATCAACGCGCCGAGCCTGTTTCTGGCCGAGATGACCGGCAGCGAAACGGTGGTGACCGGACCAGAGGCACCTGCCGACGGTGTGACCCTGCCGGCCTTCGAGCCCTGGGGCGATACCGTTGCCCGCGACGGTGACGAGGAGTTCTCCCAAATCGCCGACGAGTCCCAACACCGGACAAGCCCACGTTCCCATGGTGACGGGCTCGTGCTGGAACTCGACGACGACCAGCCTCGCGCACTGTCCCGCAAGGCAACTCGCCAGCCACCGAAGTTTCAGTCGGCGGCCGATCTGGCCAGCCAACTCGCAGGCATGACCAAATCGCAGCCGAGTTTCACCGCCGGCCAGCGGGTGCGGCACGAGGAGTACGGCAGCGGCACGCTCTCACGGATCAGTGGCATCGGACCACGGTCAGTGGGCACGGTGATCTTCGACGGCCCTGCCGGCACGCGAAAGTTCATCCTCGGCCACGGTGCAATCACGCCGGAGTAGTTGTTCAGCGAGGGGTTGCCCGTGCCATGGAGCTGGCTTCACGAAACCCTCGCCATCGTGGCCTCGGGTTTCTTCGCGAACGTCCGTTCGCTCTCGTACGCCCGCCCTCCAGGCGGGCAGTGCAGGGTAACGCGGTAGTGCACTCCACCCAGCCCCGGGCGCGAGCCCGGGGGCTCCAGGGGCGTTGGCTAGCGTGTCATCCCGCCGGCATGCGCCCAGCGGCTAGCTGGGGTGCATGCGCCTGGCGGCTTTCTGGAAGTGCTCGCGCCACCAGGCGACCGTGGCGGCCAACCCGGTGTCGAAATCCTGCGTCGGCTCCCAGCCGAGAAGGGTCTTCGCCCGCGTGATGTCGAGGCTGCGGCGGGGCTGGCCGTCGGGCTTCGACGTATCCCACGTGATGCGGCCCGCATAGCCGCAGGCCGTGGCTATCTTCGCCACGAGGTCGCGGATCGCGATCTCCACACCGCCACCAAGATTGATCGGCATCGGCTCCTCCATCCTCTCCGCCGCCCGCACGATCCCTTCCGCCGCATCATCCACGTAGAGAAACTCCCGCGTGGCGGCTCCTGTGCCCCAGCAAACCACCTCCTCGGCTCCCGCCAGACGGGCCTCCTCGCACTTCCGGATGAGGGCGGGAATGACATGACTCGTGGCCGGATCGAAGTTATCTCCCGGTCCGTAAAGATTCACCGGCACCGTGACAGCACTGGCCAACCCATACTGACGTCGATAGCCATCGAGCATGACAAAGATCGCCTTCTTCGCCACCCCGTAGGGGGCATTGGTCTCCTCCGGATAGCCGTTCCAGAGATCATTCTCGCGAAAGGGGATCGGACAGTGCTTGGGATAGGCACAGACGGTTCCGGTGTGCACAAACTTCTCGATGCCGTTCCGGCGGGCGTGCTCAACGAGGTGCAACCCCATTGCCATGTTGGCGTAGAAAAACCGGCCCGGCTGGGCCATGTTTGCCCCGATGCCCCCCACCTCGGCGGCGAGATGGATCACCAGGTCGGGCCGGGTGTCGGCATAGAGTCGCTCCACATGCGACTCGATCGTGAGGTCATAGAAATGGCGCCGCGGCACGACGATCTGCCCCACCGGCACGCCCCGTCCTTGCAGCACCCGGCAGACCGCGGTGCCCAAAAAGCCGGCGCCGCCTGTGACCACGATGCGCTTGCCGCACAGATCCATCATCGCAGCAACTCTTTTCGAGGCAGTGCGTCACCGTGACCGGCGGCCACCAGCACCTGCTCCCGGCGGGCCAGTTCCATGTCGGCATCGACCATCATCTCCACAAGATCGTCGAAGGACGTCCGCGGCACCCAACCGAGTTTCTCGCGGGCCTTGTGGGAGTCGCCTAGGAGGAGGTCGACCTCGGCCGGCCGAAAATACCGCGGGTCGATGTCGATGAACTCGCGGGCATCGAGGCCGAGTCGCCCGAATGCCTTTTCACAAAACTCGCGGACCGAGTGGGTCTCATTGGTGGCGATCACGTAGTCGTCGGGCTCATCCTGCTGCAGCATCAGCCACATCGCCTCGACATAGTCGCCCGCAAACCCCCAGTCGCGCTGGGCGTCGAGGTTGCCGAGGTAGAGCTTCTCCTGGAGGCCGAGTTTGATTCGTGTCGCGGCGCGGGTGATCTTCCTCGTGACGAACGTCTCGCCACGGCGGGGGCTCTCGTGGTTGAAGAGAATCCCGCACGAGGCGTGCAGCCCGTAGCTCTCCCGGTAGTTGACCGTGATCCAGTGGCCATAGACCTTGGCCACGCCGTAGGGAGAGCGGGGATGAAACGGTGTCGTCTCCTTCTGCGGAGTCTCCACCACCTTGCCGAACATCTCGGAACTTGATGCCTGGTAAAACCGGATCTGATAGCCGACCGCGTCTTGCAGGTCGCGGATCGCCTCGAGGAGCCGAAGGGTGCCGACGGCCGTCACGTCAGCGGTGTATGTCGGCTGGTCGAAGCTCACCCGCACATGGCTTTGGGCGGCGAGGTTGTAGACCTCCGTCGGCCGAATCTCTCGGATCAGACGGGCCAGTCCGTTTCCATCGGCCATGTCGCCGTGGTGAAGCGTGAGCGGCCGATGCACCTCGTGGATGTCACGGTAGAGGTGCTCGATCCGCTGGGTGCCGAATGTGCTCGACCGGCGGATGAGGCCGTGCACCTCGTAGCCCTTGTCGAGGAGAAACTCGGCCAGATAGGAGCCATCCTGTCCCGTGATGCCGGTGATCAGCGCCCGCTTGGAGGTGACTGCCATCAAAGATATCTCCTGAGGAACAGCTTACGATCGTATCACGCCGGATCGGTGCATGGTCACCGGGCTCGCGCCCGGGGCTGGATTTTTCAGAGCTGCGTCCACCGCCGGCAGCAGTTCGGCGAGAAACTTTTCACCGGTCGCCTTCGCGTTGGCCGCCCCATGCCGGGTGGCATCGACGATCGCATACAGCTTGTAAACCAGCGGCCGGCCCGCCAGCCCCAGCCGGGCGATCGGGGGTGCGACCCAATGGCCGTCGCCACCGTAGGTCCAGAAGATGCGGAGCGTCTGGCCGGCTTTCGTGAACGTACCGGTGAAGACGTCCGCCGTAAGGCCGTTGTCGAGATGGATAGATCGCCGCGACTCGGCCTCCTCCGCCTGGAAGCCCGACCCAGGATAACAGCGGTCGGGCGTGTGCCCGGAAGCATCGTGGGGCGTCGCACACACCACAAACACCATCACCTGCCTGCCCGTGCCCCGGTGCCGATAGATTCGCGAGACGTGGCCGACAGCACCGGCCCGCTCGAGTCCACGCGGATCGGGCTCGATGTCGTTCATGGCCTCCCATTCACCGAGAATCGTTGGAAACCGTTGTTCGAGCCGCTCGCCGCCGAGAACCAATTCCGCTGCCACGTCGACGCAACTCCACCTGTCGGTCCAATGCCCCTGCACGATCGTCGCCGTCGCAACCAAGAGGCATGCGACAAGTGGGATTCCAAACCCTGGTTCTCGATCATTTCGCATCAAATGTGCCCCTCACCTCATGAAGCCGCAGCAATCGCGACCGGCTGCCGCGGAAGGGCGGCATGAACGCCGTTGACCACGGCGCCCAGCAGCTTTCCCCCGACGCTCCGGAGCCGTCCGATAGCGTCGGTCACCCGTGGAATCCGGCTCACGTCCCGCATCGCGGCAAGAATCACGGCGTCGCTCTGCCGAACGAGGAGCAACGCATCCGCAAAGGCGAGCGACGGTCCGGCATCGATCACGATCTGGTCAAACTGGGACCGCGCTTTTCCCACGACCGTCGCCATGACCGGCCGCGACAGTGCCGTAATCGCCTCGTAATCACACCGTCCGCCGGTCATCACAAACAGCCCAGCGACGGCCGTTGGCCGCACCGCCAGTGCCAGCGAGACCTCTCCCCGGAGGAGTTCGGCAAACCCGGCTGCCGGCTCGAGGCCGAGGGCGGTGTGAATCGAGGGCTGGCGCAGGTCACCATCGATGAGCAGCGTCCGTTGGCCGGACCGCGCAAAACTAGCAGCGAGTTGGGTAGCGACGGTGGTCGTGCCCTCGTGCTGCATCGCGCTGGTTACCAGAATCACCTGCGGTCCACCCGGGCCGGCGATGAGCGTCCGCACCGCATCCATCCGCTCAGCGACGATCGCAGCGGCTGATCCAGGCCCCCGCGATGCACGTGGCAGCGTG
>JBIKNV010000028.1:0-13233 GCA_044358475.1 Pirellulales bacterium
TGCCCAGCACAGCCACGCCGAGCCGCTGTGTGAGATCATCCGGCACAGCCAAGCGATCCTCCACGTAGTCAACGGCCACCACAGCGGCCATGCCGCCAGCCATTCCCAGGGTGGCCGCGACGAGCGATAGCAACAGCCTGGTAAGGCGGTCTCTCGACTCCGGCACGCCCGCCTCCTCGATGAGCGTCACACGGCTGGGCATTTGCAAATCGATAGACGTGGCCTCCAGTTCGTTGCCGATCTGCCGCGTGATTCGATCGAGCTGCTCGATCTCCGCCTTGTGTCCCTCGAGTTCGGCATTGGCCTGACCCAACGCCGTCACCTTTTCAGCCAGGGAGTCATAGTGTCGGCTGGTCTCGGCCATCGACCGCGCGAGCGTGCCACGCCGCATCGTGAGGGTAGCGACGCTCTCGACCGGTCGCCCCCCCTGCCCCACTCCATCGAGCAGGATCTGGGAGACAACCTGTGGACGGATCGTCGTGGCGTGCTTGTCGATCTGCCGGGTCAACTCCTGCCGCTGCAGGTGGAGCCGCTGCACAGCCGGTTCGTCGTGGCCGCGGGTGCTGCGCCGCCGCTGCAATGCGATCGCCTCATCGAGTTCGGTGAGCCGCTCCGAACACTCCTGGATCCGCGGGTCGCGGGCGAGGGCCGCCGTGACGAGTTCCTCGGCCACCCGCTCGCCGGCATCGATGCTGCCGTCGGCACGCGCTTGGAGGATCACCAGTTCGGCATCGATGTCGGCGATCTCCTGCTCGGTCTTCGACATTTGCATCCGCAGCGATCCCAGCTGGTCGAGGAAGATGCCCCGCTGTGTCAGCACCTCCTGACTGTCACCGGTGCCCAGCGTGCGGGCCAACGAATTGAAGGTCTCGTGCCGTGACCGTAGCTCTTTCATGTTTTCCTTGTACTTCTTCTCCAGCGCATCCCGCCGCCGCAACCGTTCCCTGCGCTCCTGGCTGACGATGTCGTCGAGATAGGACTGCGTGACCGCGTTGACGATCAAGGCGGTCTCGGCCGGCCGCTCGCCGCGCAGCCCGATCTGGAGCACTTCCGAGTGCGGTGGTGCCGTCACAGTGATCAAGGACTCGAGCCAGCCCACTGGATCGGAGACGTTGCGGAGGGCGTCACAATCGGCCACGCCGGGCCGACGGAGCGCCGAGGCGAGCACGAATGGGCTCTTGATGAGCTGCACCTGCGTCTTGCGGTAGGCCTCGTACTCGGCGCCGTCCCGCCCGACCGTGCTGAGCATGCCCGCCTTGTCGCGAACCCGCAGCCAGGCCACCGCCTCATAGCCATGAGGCACCAGCAGCCACGTCGGAACCGCCGCCACAATCGCCAGCGCAAGCCCCAACCCCAGCGCCACGGTCGACTGCCGCCGCAGCGCGTGCCAGATGCGAAGCGGATCAACGCCGCCCGGATCATGGGCGACCCCGGCGACCGGGACCCAAGGACCTTGGGGAGAGACACCCTGGGGCTTGATGCTCTGTTCTGTCTCGGAAGCGTTCATGGCCTGCCCGCCAATCGGCGGCCCCGCACGTCGATCACCGGCACGGGTGCCGGTATCTCCTCGATCACCACCGCCGCCAGCAGCCGCCGCACGACGACCAGCAGCGCCACGGCAAGTGGCATCATCACGTAGCCGGCCCAGTCGTGAAACACCCGCTCCGCGAGCTGTTCATCGACGGTGACCATCATGCCTGTCACGGTAATCCGTACGATGTTGACAGCCAGCGCGATCGGCACGGCACTGGCGACAATCGCGATCCTTTCCCACCAGGCAGTGCGATCGATGAGCACCCAACCCACGGCCAGGGCCACGAAGATCGTGAGCATCCGCAGCCCGCTGCAAGCGTCGACCACCCCGAGACGTGAATCACCGAGCACGATCTGGTTGCCCTCTCGAAAGGCCTCGAAGCCCAGCGTCTGGAGCAGATACGTACTGGTGATCGTGGCGAGCGTCTGCAAGGGCCCGAGCAGGTAGCGGGTCGCCTCATCCGGCAGGGGATACATAAAGATCAGGAACGCCACCGGCGGCCCCGCCCAACGGAGCATGCGAACGCCTCCGGCCAAGAGCACCACGCCGAGCAGCGCTGGCACGAGCGTGTACATGTCGATCGTGACGATGCGATACCACGCCGCCACCAGCCGCACCGCGAGGCTGGTCGCGATGGTCGCGAGTCCCGCCAGCCGCTCAGGTGTCGTGACCGGCGGCACGCCCGTTCGCCGCCATGCCAGCACCGCGACTGCAAACAATGGCACAAGCCAGCCGTGGGAATATTGCGGGCTGCTCCAGGTACCGCCCGCGACGAGCAAGCCTGGCCCGTAGCCATAGGCAAGCAACCCGATGAGCAGACCGATCGTGGCCCACGCTGCGAACGGGGGCGGGGCCTTTCCTGGTGTCGTGGCGGATGTCATGGGAGCCGGCTCCGTGAAGGATGCCAGCGTCCCTGCTGCGGCGAATCATACGAGCCAGGCAATCACGGCGGCCACCAGGGCAGCGGCTGCGAGGCCGCAGGCGGCTTCCACGAGGGGATACTGCGGCGAAATCGACGCCCCGCAATCGCGGCAGCGGCCCCACAGGAAAAGCCAGCCGAGGATGGGGATGTTGTCCCGGGGACGGATCGGCGCCTGGCACTGCGGGCAGCGGGAGCCGCCGAACACGACCGACTCACCGCGGGGTCCGCGGTAGAGAACGACGTTCAGGAAGCTCCCCAGCACGGATCCGACGATGAAGGCAAAGCCGATCAGAAGCGGGCCTTCGAACCATTCCAAACGCATGGGCAACAACTCGGCTGGGAGCAAACCAGATGCATCAGCTAGGGTAGAGGCTGCCTCGATTTGATGCCATCATGATTGCGAACTCCGCCGATCCAACCTCATCCGCCTCCCGTCGTCGAAGGCTGCCCGGCTGGGCAGGCACGGCACTGCGGCTGGGCATGACGCTCGTGCTCATGGCGGTCGTCCTGCGGGGGATCGATCGCGACTCGTTCGTGCGGGTCATGAAGACGGTCGACTGGAAGTGGTGGGCGACGGGCGTCGCCGTGGCGATCACCGCCCAGATCATCGCCGGACTCCGCTGGTCATCGCTGGCGCGGCCCATCGGCTTTCCCTTTCCGCCCGGCCTCTTCGTCTGGCGGTTTTTCGAGGGGATGTTCTTCAGCCTCTGCCTGCCGTCTTCGATCGGCGGCGACGTGATCAAGGCCTATCGGCTTGCCGACTCGACTTCGCGTCGGCTTCTGGCCGGTTGCACGGTGCTGGCTGATCGTCTTACCGGCCTGGCGGGGCTGGGGGTGCTCGCCGGCGCGGCTGTGCTGTCGGTCGAGTGGTCGCTCGACCGGTGGGGCACGCTGGCCGTCGGGGGCGGCCTGCTGGCGGTGGCGCTGGGTGGCTTCTGGCTCGTGGTCAGTTCGCTCGATCGTCTGCTGGCCCTCATCCCGTCGCCTCACCCGGCCCGCGAGTTCATCGGCCAATTGCTTCCGTATCAGATGCGTCCACAGTTGCTCTCAACGGCCGTGGCCTGGAGCCTGATCATCCAGTTGGGCAACGCGGTGGGCGTGTCACTGATCGCCCGCGGGCTGGGAGTAGTGCTGCCGTTGTCGGTCTGGTGCGTCGTGGTGCCGCTGGTGATGCTGGCAATGGTGGTGCCGATCAGCATCAACGGCGTGGGCGTACGCGAGGGGGGCATGGCGATGCTCCTGGCGCCGCAGGGCGTGGCGAACGAGCAGGCAGTGGCGATCGCGCTGTTGTGGTTTTTAGCGACGATCATCAGCGGCCTGATCGGTGGCCTCTTGTTTCTGCTTGATCGCCACCCGGTCACGGCCGGCCCGCTACCCCATGCCCGAGCTGACGGCGTCGGTTGACCAGCAGCAAAGCCGCCACCGTTTTGGCGTCTTGAATCCGCCCGTCGAGACACATCGCCACCGCCTCCTCCCAGGAGACGACCCGGTTCGTGATTCGCTCACCCGGCTCGAGTGCCTGCGGCCCCGGTTCGAGATCCTCCGCCACGAACACGTGCATCCGCTCCCGAAGAATGCCCGGCGACATCCAAAACACCCCGGCCGACGCAATCTTCCCGGCCCGGTAGCCCGTCTCCTCGGTGAGTTCACGGGCAGCCGCATCAGCCAGTGATTCGACGCGGTCGAGCGTGCCGGCCGGCAGCTCCACGAGCGTCTCGCCGACGGCTATCCGCACCACGTCGATGAGGCAGACTTTGTCGGCCGACACCAGCGGCACGATCACCACGCTGCCGGGATGGATCGCCACCTCCCGCTGCCGGATCGAGCCGTCGGTACAGGGCTCGGCCATCCGCACCACGGTAAACCGCTTGGTCTCGAGCAAGATCTTCTCCCCACCTGATTCGCCGCCCGTCGCATCATTCTTCATCCTGGCACCTCCACGATTCGCGCCGACTTTCCGGCCACAGTCAGAGCAGCCGCAGTGACCGCCTTCGTCGACAGAATCCCGAGCCCCAGGCTGCATTCCATCCGTGGCGAGCGGCAATGGCTCGTCAGCATGCCGACGCCGGTGCCGTCTGCCATCACCTCAGCGGCTGTTGGCAGCTCACCGTCGACCGCCACGAGGACGAGGCGTCGATTCACATGCCCGAGGGCGTCGAGCCGAGCCACCGTCTCCTGCCCGAGGTAGCAGCCCTTGGTGAACGAGATCGCCCGGGTATCTCGGCCAAGCTCCTGTGGCAACGTCTTCTCAGGCATGTCAGCCGGAGACGGTGTGCCCTGTTCTATCCGCGCGGTCTCCACGGTGTCGGCATCCGCCTCGGGCAGGCCTGACTCCCGCATCCAGGCCACAAGCGCAGCATGCTCCTCCGCGACGCAGCGCACGAGATAGCCATGCTCGCCCCACCAATCAGTGAGCACCAGCCGTACGGCGATCCCGCCCAGGCTGCATGCCGCATGATCGAAGAGCCGCTCCGGTACACGAGCCGCCGCCCCATCGCTTCCCGGACTTGCATGCTCCGCCAGCCAGGTGGCGGCCGACGGGCCAGCAATCACTATGCTGGCAATATCTGCCGACGCATCGACGAGCTCCACCTGTTCCCGAATGTGATAGTGCTCGAGATGCTCCTGAAGCCGGCTCCCCAGCCCGGCAGCCGCCTCGATCACGAGCCCCTCGTCGACCCGCAGCACCATCGCCAACGCGATCACCCAGCCGCGTGAATCGGTGAAAAACGTTTCGGTGCCCGCGCCGACTGCCAGCGAACCGACAGCCGCAGTCGTGAAGTTCTCGAGAAACCGCACCGCATCGGGCCCCCGCGCCCGCACCGTCGCGCGGCGTCCGAGATCAGCCCACGCAGCCCGCTCCCGCCAGGTCTCGTATCCAGCAAGTGATGTACTCATCCCACCAGTGTCATCCGCGGGGAGGTATCTGAAAAGACAGTTCGAGGTTTTGAGGATCAGACCCACCGTGCGACTCAGCGAGGGGTTGCCCGTGCCACATCGCCGGACGTTCGCTACAGCCATCCTGGCTTCCGCTCACTCGGACCTGGCTGCGCTTCGGCATCCATGCCTGCGCTTGCCAGCTACGCCGGCTCCGTGGCACGGGCAACCCCTCGCCCCCACCAGTGGCCCGGAAACCCGCCGCCAAACATTTTTTTCTACCGCGCGAACGCTTTCTCGCCGGCCTGCGTATTCATCTCACCGCGACGTTTCCACCCGCGGCAGCAGCAGAAACGGAGGCCTCTCTCATGGCAACGGTCGACCGCCCGCGAACCTATCGTGATGATTTCGAAGACAGCACCTGCCTCGATCCGTTTGCCGTCGCCGATTCGGGCCACTCCGAGCCGGTCCGCGCGGAGGCCGACTGCCTGGCTCAGGCCCGTTCTCATTCCCGTTCGGATGCGCAGACTCGTCAGGCGACGAGACAGGGCCGGCGGCTGCATCGCATCGCGATCGTGCGGCAGCGGCAGGGCGTGACGCTGCGAAACGTCGCGCGGCGGCTCGGCCTCGAGCTGGCTACCATCCGTCGGCAGGAGCAGCCCGATTACGACCTGCGGCTCTCCGACCTGCAGCGCTGGCAGGAGGTGCTGGAAGTGCCGATGGCCGAACTCCTGGAGGAGGGAGACGGCCAGCTTTCGGGACCGGTGTTGGAGCGGTCGCGAATGGTGAAGCTCATGAAGACGGCGGCCGCGATCCGCGAACGAACCAGTGGCACTCCAGTGGGGCGAATCGTGTCGATGCTCATCGAGCAGATCCTGGAGATCATGCCAGAGCTGGAAGATGTGACTCCTTGGCATACGGTCGGCCAGCGGCGGACGCTTGACGATGTGGGGCGCACCGCCCGCCACATCGTGCCGGAAGACATCTTTCGCAGGGGCTCGTAAGCATCCCCGCTGGCCGCCAGGGACTCGACCGGCCCCGCTGTGTGGCTGGGGTGCGATATTGTTCGCGAGGACGACGCAATTTACGATCGTGGCTGCGTCGTCTGTTCTTGAAACCTCCTCGTGAAAGTGTCGTACCGTGTTCTCACTGCTGGGCGTCGTCGCCATCGCGATTCTGATCTTTCTCGGCGTCGCGGCCACCGCGCGACTCATTCTCGGCAAATAGTCCCACCACCACGGCCGCCGAGAACCCGAAAAGCACGGTGCCGAAGAGCACCCACGCTGCGATCGCCAGGCCGACGTAATCCCGCAGCCATACCTTCAGCGGCGGCTCCATGCTCCGCGGCACCTTCCGCTGCACTGGCCCTGTGACCGGAGCATCGCGACCAGACTGGGACCGCATATCGCGGCGAAACGCGTCCCAGTCGGCCTGGGCAGCCGGCCGGTCAAGAGCCTCGAGCCAACGAGACCGCACCTGCAGAAGCACGGCCGGCGGAATGATGATCACCGCCAACCAGGACGCCACGAGGAAGCGCACAAGCGTTCGCCTGGCCGGCCGGGGAAAGTATCTCATGTCCCCATCTTGCCTCATTTCGGCCTTCTTCCCAAGCGGGCAATCGATATGGCACGACATCGACCGGACTGATACCGTCCCGACACCGCACCCCTGACCTGGAGTGATTGGCAGCATGGCGAGCGACTGGAACTTTCGAGCGCGTTTGTCGCCGTGGGCGCATGGCCTGACACTTTTCGCCTTCGGGCTCCTGGCGACTGTTGTGCCCGTGTCCGCCCAAGCCCAATCAGGCTGGCTCCCCACGTCTTGGTTCAATGCCGAGTCGATCGATCCGCAGGCGATGTTTCCGCTGGCGGAGAAGGACGGCCCCTGGCTCGTGATGGCCACCACGTTTCGCGGCGCTGGCGCACGCGACGATGCCCGGCGATTGGCGCAGGAACTCCGCCGTAACCACAAACTCACCGCCTACACCCACGAGAAGGCCTTCGACTACACCGGCGAGGAGCAGGGGCTCGGCCTCAACCCCGACGGCACGCCGAAAAAGATGCGGTACGCCAAGGCTGAAGAAGTGATCGAGGTGGCCGTGCTGGTGGGCGACTTCGCCTCGTTCGACGATCCGCGGGGCCAGAAGGTGCTGGCCACGATCAAGTCGCTCCATCCCGCCGCTCTGTCAGGTGAAAGCGGGAAAAGCCAATCGTTCGCCGACTTTCGCAAGATGATCGGACTCGACCGCAAGACGGCCAAAGGACCGATGCACATGGCGTTCGTCACTCCCAATCCGCTGCTGCCCGAAGACTACTTCACTCGCCAGCAGACCGACGAGTTTGTGCTGAAGATGAATGCCGACGTGACGCATAGCCTCCTCGACTGCCCGGGCCGCTACTCGGTACGGGTGGCGACATTCACCGGATCGGGCACGTTCGATCAGAAGGCGATCTCCAGTGGTGACGAGGAACTGCCGCTCGAGAGCCGGCTCATCGCGGCGGCTGAGCAGGCCCACACGCTTACGGTCGCGTTGCGGAAGCAGGGCTGGCAAGCCTGGGAATACCATGACCGGGAATCAAGCATCGTCTGCGTGGGCAGCCTCGATCAGGCGCGGGTTCGGCAGGCCGACGGAATGATTGTTCCCCATCCTGAGATCGCCCGCATCGTGGCCGGCCTGGGGCCGGACCCGGCCAAACTCGCCATGGGCCAGATCATGCCGCGGCAGGTCGCCGGCATCCTCCTCGATGTGCAGCCCCGCCCGATCGACGTGCCCCGCGCCCCGGCCAACTGGCGCTAGAGCATGTCGCAAAGACTGATCCTCGGCACGACCAATGCGGGCAAGCTCCGGGAACTTGTTGAACTGCTCGCGCCTCATGGAATCGCCTGCCGTTCGCTCGCAGGGCTGACCGACGCCGTCGCGGTCGAAGAAACGGGCCAGACGTTCGCCGACAATGCGGCGCTCAAGGCCACGCTTCAGGCTCAGGCCCTCGGCGGCTGGGTGCTCGCGGAAGACAGCGGGCTGGTCGTGCCGGTGCTGGGTGATGCACCAGGGATCTACTCCGCCAGGTTTTCGGGCCCCGCTGCCACCGACTCGGCCAACAACGCGCTGCTGCTGAAGAAGCTCGGCGGCGTCACGGGCTCGCGGCGAGCAGCCCACTACGCCTGCCATGCGGCACTGGCCGACCCCTCGGGCACCGTCGTGGCGACATCCTCCGGAACGTGCAGCGGCTTCATCTCAGCGGAGGCAGCCGGTGGGGGTGGCTTCGGATACGACCCGCTGTTCATCGTGGCCGAATACCACCGCACGTTCGGCGAACTGTCAGCGGCCGTGAAGGCCGTGATCAGCCACCGGGCGCGGGCGATGCGGGCGATGCTGCCGGCGATCCTGCGGCATCTGGGCTGACGCCCGCGGCGATCTGGCTGGCATCCAGGGTCGCGAGTCGATGGCGAATCACCTGCAGGACGTCGGGCGTGCCATCCATGCGGCCTGTAAGCGGGGCGAGCGCCGGCCGGAACCGACCCTGATCGTCGAGAAACGCCCGCACCTGATCGCGCGTGATCTCCTCCAGCATCACGAAGTGTCCGCAGCCCATGCTGGCCAGGAAGTGGCTGTTCATCATCTGCTCCGCGTGGGCCCGTTCTGGCAATACGAGCAGTGGCTTGCCCAGGTGCAGCGACTCACCGATGAGCTGGTTGCCAGCCGCCGCGACCACTGCCGAGCAGCCGGCGAGATCATCGATGAACCGTCGCTCGTCGATCGTGTGAAACGACACGTTGCCAACGTGATCCCGATGCCCGAGGCCGTAGACCTTCACCGGCATGCCGCAGTCGGCCAACGCTTCGATCGCCGAGAAAGGCGTGTGGCGACGGAGGTAGGAAACCACGTAGCCCTCGTCCCGCGGCACCGCGCGGGTAACGGCGTCGCGCAGCAGCGGCCCCACCTGCACAACGTGCTCCCAGCCACGGCGAAGTGGCGGCCGAAAAAAAGCCGACACCACCGTATCGGTGGCTTCCGCGACGTAGAGCCACACCGCATGGCTCATGAACCAGGCGTTCCACTGCAACGTCCAAGGCAGCGCGTCGAGATCGTAGGCCAGCAGGAAATGCTGGTGGTCGACGCTCACCAGCGGAATACCCTCGCGACTGGCGGCCCGGGGAAGCGCCGGCTCGAAATCGGTGATCGCCAGGTCGGCTCCGAAGGCCTCCAGCTCGCGGATCAGCCGGTCGACCAGCGGGCCGAGTTGCCGGGCTTGGTAATCGAGCCCCGCCGCGATCGACCGCATCACATCAAGTCGCCCGCCCGTGTATTGAAACACGATACCGGGGATTTCGCGGATATCGACGCGGCCATCCTCTTCCGAAAACCGACCGCGAAGGAACCCCAGGGCATCGGCCGACGTGTACACGAGCACCTCATGCTCGTGCACCAGGTTCTCGACGAGTGTGGCGATCCGCGTGGCGTGGCCACGGCCCTCTCCGCATACACTGATCGCGATTCTCGCCATGGGTGTCCGTTCGCTGATCGCAGCTTTTTGCTCGTTCTGTCTGCACAGCCCATTGTTGCCGGCCGACGACACGACGAGAATCCCGCGCACCGGAAAATATTGGAACGCCAGGCGAGGATAATGAAATGCGTGTGACCGCCGGATGGGTGGTGGCCTGGAGTGGATTCATGGCGGCTGCCGTGGCCTGCACCGCGGCTGAGCCGAATGAGGCTGCGGTTGCCCCGCTCATCCAGCGGCTTTCCGCCGCCTCGGCCGCCACCCGCGACGGAGCCGAACGAGCCCTCCTCGATCTCGGGCCGGCAATTTTGCCGCAGGTGGTCGCCGCCCGCGCAGGGGCCGCGGGTGAGGCTGACTTCCGCCTCCGGTGCATTCAGCAGCATCTCGAGGAGATGGCGACGGCGGAGCGCGTCGAGACTGCCATCGACACGCTCACGGTCCGCGTCGACGCCGTCGAACCCGTGGCTCGCGGCCGCAGGATCCGCATCCCGTTGCGAGTGGCGTGGGGACCGGCACTCGAGCCACTGGCCATGCGGCTGCCGGCGCACACGATCATGGCCGACGGGCCTGCCGGCGAGGCACTGCCGCCTGTCCATCGAAAGACAATCGTGGAGCCGCTGATCACTCCCGGTGCCACCGGGGTGTCGCTTCCGGTGACACTCGCGCAGATCGATCCGCCTCTCGAGTCCCTCGCCACGCTCCGCGGCACGCTCACCCTCTGGATCGCAGGCCGCGACCATGATTTCGAGGTGTCGCTGGACGGTCCGCCACGTTCGCTGCGGGTTGGGCACGCCACCGTCACGCTCCTCGATGCCGCGTTGAGAGACGGGCGACTGGAGGTCACCGCCGGCATCTCGTTCGATGAACCTTCCGAAGCACTGGCTTCGCATCGCCCCTGGCTCGTGGCCCGGCAAATCGACGTTGTCGGTGAAGACGGCCGGCCGCTCCTCCGCTCCGAGCAGCGGACGGCGGAGCGGAGCGAACGCGGCCTCACTGCCGTCGCCTCGTTCGCTCCGCCCACCGGCGCCACCGGTCTTCACGGGCTTCGCATGCGGTGGCGGCTACCGATGGCCATCCACGAGGTGCCAGTCGATTTTCTCGTCCGCGACGTGCCGCTTCCGCTGGCGGCGGACTGATGCCGGATCCAATTTCAGCGGGGAAACAGGCCGCTTTCCGGGTTGTCGGGCAGCCCGTCGGCCGCTACTCTCCGAGTCCGATTTTTCCGCCCGACCCATCCGTCTGCCCCCTTGGATTTCGATGGTCGCGATGAAGGTTCGTTCATGCGTGCTCGTGGTCTGCATGCTGGTGGTTCCTGCGCTGGCATTGTTTTCCCACCTCACGCCGCCGACAGCGCGCGAGTTTCTGCGGTGTTCCGTCTGCGATCCGCTCTGCCAGGTCATCAACGCGATCGACGCAGCGCTACCGTTCGGCTCCAATGCGACGCTCTCCGGCCCGCCTCCCGCGGCGGCCCCAAAACTGCCTGCAGCGGGAGCCCCTCTGGTGGCCATCGCAGCCGAGCCTGTTGCGCCCGCAGTGCCTGCGTCGCCGGCCGCCAAAGCCGTGCCTGCCATCGAGGCCGTCTTCACGGAGTCTGTCCCTGCCGTCACGATTTCCCAGGCAGAGGTGCCGGCGTCACCCGCTGCTGCGCATGACGCGCCCCGTTCGCAGGCTGAATGGGCGACACTCGCAAACCTCCGCAAGCAACTCGCCACCCTGGGCGCCACGGGAATCGACTGCCGCCCACAGCCGGGCACCCTACCTGGCTACGCCAGCAGTTGTCGCCTTGGCATCGACGCCGATGGGCAGTTACACCGGATGTTTCATGGGAGGGGCCCTGACGCCCCTGCCGCCATGCAGTCGCTCGTGAACCAGATCCAAGCCTGGCAGATCCAGCAGGCCGCTGGGCCACGACAGCGATTCTGAGGTCATCGTCATGAAGCTCCGCCGGACTTCCTCCGCCACCAAGCGGTGTGCCTGGCGGCCCGCACGCGGCGGCTCGTCCTCGCAGGGGCTCGCCGCCCGCCTGGCCACCGCGCAGGCGACGGGCAGGCTCCGCCTGTGGGCTCCGCCCCCTGCGGATCAAGGAGCTGCGCCCCGCCGCCGCCCCCGCCGGCAGCGTGCCTCGGGCCGGACCGCCGAGGTAGGTGTGCCTCGCGGGGCCTATGTCCGCAGCGACGAACTGTCGCGACTGGAGGCGGCCCTGTATCTGGCTCACGAGCCCCTCTCGGTGCGGCGGCTGGCGAAGCTCGCCCGCCTTCCCGACGGGACCCGGGCTCGCGTTCTTCTGAAGGAGCTTCAAAGGCTCGCCGTCGAATCAGGCTCCGCATTTCGCGTGGAGCAGATCGCCGGCGGGTTTCAGCTGCTCACCCGCGTCCCTTTCGGCCCGTGGGTCCGCCGGCTCCTCGCCGCTCCGCCAGAAAACCGGCTCTCGAACGCCGCCATGGAGACGCTCGCGGTAGTTGCCTACCGGCAGCCGGTGACCCGGGCCGAAATCGAGGCCATCCGGGGGGTCGGCTGCGAGGAGATGCTCCGCCAGTTGCTCGACCGGGATTTCGTGGCGATCGGCGGCCGCGTCGAGGAATTGGGCCGCCCGAATGTCTACATTACGACACGGCGTTTTTTGCAGTCCTTTGGTCTGGCCCGGATCGAAGATCTGCCCCGGCTGGAGAGCATCCAGCCGCCGGCGACCGGCGCCGAGCCTGAGCCGGACTGACCTCGGCGGATTTCGACCCTTGCAGACGGCAGCTTCGGGCGGCAAACTTTTGCCTCCCGAAAGCTCGACGCGCGGAGCGTGCCACGGAAACTTTTGGCCGCACGTTTGACGATTGCAGCCGATCGGGTACAGAAATGACGATTGTCGACGGTCGCATGACCAGGTTTTTCGTTGCATCTTCAGAGTGGGTTTCGTCAAATTCGTTCACGTTCGTTCCTGACTATGCCGATCGTGGAGAGCGTTCGGTCGGGTTCGATCACGAACATTCGCGAGGAGGTTTTGCCGTGACGCTTGCTGTTGGCCCCCGAGGGAATCAAGACGTGCTGTCCGCTGATGTGTTCTCCTGGAGTGAACTCCCCGAACTGTTGGCCGCAGAGGCGCTCTTCGATGGCATGAGCGACCTCCCTCGCTTCGCCGACGCCTCCATCGTCGCTGCCAGCGATGAAGATGAGGACGAGGACGACGACGAAGACCTCGAAGACGAAGATGACGAGGAATACGAAGACGACGAGGAGGAAGACGGCGAGGAAGACGAGGACGGCGACTTCGAAGACGATGTTGACGAGTGGGAAGAAGTCGAAGACGACGAGGAAGAGGAAGACGGCGAGGAGGAGGAAGAGGAAGACGAGGACTGGGAAGACGAGGACGAGGACTGGGAAGACGAGGACGAGGAAGAAGAAGACGA
>JBIKNV010000166.1:0-6095 GCA_044358475.1 Pirellulales bacterium
CCTGGCAGCACCCAGATCGGCAGGTCGTGTTTCTCGCGATTGGCTTCGAGACGACCGCGCCGGCCAATGCGATGGCCGTGAAGGTCGCCCGGGCAGAAGGGCTTCGCAACTTCTCGATGCTGGTCTCACATGTGCTTGTGCCGCCGGCGATCGAGGCGATCATGAAGAGCCCGGGCAACCGAGTGCATGCCTTTCTGGCGGCCGGGCATGTCTGCAGCGTCATGGGCACCTGGCAGTATCCGCCGCTGGCGGCGGAGTGCGGCGTGCCGATCGTGGTGACGGGCTTCGAGCCGCTCGACCTGCTCGAGGGGATCCGCCGCGCGGTGGTGCAACTCGAGGAGGGGCGGGCCGAGGTGGAAAACGCCTATCCCCGCGTGGTCACCGAGCGGGGCAACGAGCCGGCCCAGGCCGTCATTCGCGAGGTCTTCGCGCCCGTCGATCGGGCCTGGCGGGGGATCGGCGTGATTCCCGCGAGCGGCTGGAAGCTCTCCGATGCCTACCGGGAGTTCGACGCCGAGCAGCGGTTTGCGGTGGGTGACATCACAGCCGTTGAGTCGCCGCTGTGCAAGAGTGGCGAGGTACTCAAGGGCATACTCAAGCCGAACGAGTGCCCGGCCTTCGGCAAGGAGTGCACGCCGCGCACGCCGCTCGGGGCCACGATGGTCTCGAACGAGGGGGCCTGTGCGGCGTACTACAATTTCCGCCATGCCTGACTTCGCCAATTTCGTCTGCCCGGTGCCGCTCCGCGACTACCCGCACGTGATCCTCGGCCACGGCGGGGGCGGCTCACTGTCGCGGGATCTGATCGAGGGCATTTTCCTGGCGGCGTTTTCCAACCCGCTGCTCGATCGGCTGGGCGACTCGACGGTGCTCGATCTCACTGCCGACCTAGGCCACGGCGGCCGGCTGGCGGTGTCGACCGACTCCTACGTCGTGCGACCGCTCTTCTTTCCCGGCGGCTCGATCGGCGATCTCGCCGTCAACGGCACGGTCAACGATCTCGCCATGAGCGGGGCCACGCCGCTTGTGCTCACCGCCGGCTTTATTCTGGAGGAGGGGCTGGCCCTGGCCGAACTCGCTGCTGTCGTCGAGCGGATGGCCTTGGCAGCGCGGGCAGCGGGCGTGCAGATCGTGGCCGGCGACACGAAGGTCGTGGAGCGGGGCCATGGCGACGGAGTCTATATCAACACGTCAGGCATCGGCGTCGTGCCGGACGGCGTGGCGGTGGGCCGTCAGCCTGTGCAGCCGGGCGACGCGGTCCTGTGCAGCGGCACGATCGGCGACCACGGCATGGCGATCATGAGCGTCCGCGAAGGACTTGCATTCGATGCGGAGATCGAGAGTGATTCGGCCCCACTGCATGGTCTCGTGGCGGCGATGCTTGCCGTGTGTTCCGAAATCCGCACGCTCCGTGATCCGACCCGCGGCGGCGTGGCGACGAGCCTGAACGAGATCGCGGCGCTGGCCGGCGTTGGCATCGAGATCGACGAAGAGGCGATCCCGGTGAATCCACCCGTGGCCGCGGCCTGCGAGATCCTCGGACTCGATCCGTTGCAGGTGGCCAACGAAGGCAAACTGCTGGCGATCGTGCCGGCCACCGCAGTGGAGCGGGTGCTTGCGGCGATGCGAGGCCATGAGCACGGGAAAGAGGCCGTGACGCTCGGCCGCGTGGTCGCCGCGCATCCGCGGCTTGTCGTGATGAAGACGGCCATTGGCGGCACCCGCGTGATCCCACTGCCGATCGGCGAGCAGTTGCCGCGGATATGTTAGCCTTCGTAAATGTGTTTCTGGCCCGAGGAATCCGGTATGCGAAGCCTTCTTGCCTGGATGTTGATTGGCTGCGGTGGTCTGTGTTGGGCCGATGATAGCGCGATCACGCTGCATGGCCGAGAGGCGAAGGTGCATGGCACGAAGCTGCGGTATGAGCCGGAGCCCCACAAGCAGACGCTCGGCTTCTGGACGCAGGCGGCCGACGCCGCCGAGTGGACATTTCGCACGTCCCGATCGGGCGACTATGACATCGAAGTGCTCCAGGGCTGTGGGGCAGGGCAGGGAGGGAGCACGATGCGGGTGGCGATCGATGCCGGCCGTGACGGTGCCACCGCACCGGTCGAGTTCACGGTCGAGGAAACGGGCCACTTCCAGGCGTTCAAGCCGCGGGGCGTCGGCCGTGTGACGCTCACCGCCGGGGACCACACACTCCGCATTCAGCCCCAGTCGATCGCCAAGGCCGCCTGCTGCGACATCCGCTCGGTGCGACTCGTGCCTGTCGCTGCTGTCACGAAGCCGGCCAAGCGGCCCAACATTCTCTTCATCTTCACCGACGACCATGCCCAGCACGCAATCTCCTGCTACGGCTCGAAGGTCAATACGACGCCGCACCTCGACCGGCTGGCCGCGGCCGGCGCCCGGTTCACCAATTCGTTCGTCACGAATTCGATCTGCACGCCGAGCCGGGCCACACTTCTGACTGGCCAGTATTCCCACAAGAACGGCGTGCCTGTCTTCAACGCCTTCGACGGCTCCCGCGATACTGTCGCCAAGCACCTGCAGCAGGGGGGCTACCACACCGGCATGATCGGGAAGTGGCATCTCGGCAGCGATCCCACCGGTTTCGACCGCTGGATCGTGCTCCCGGGCCAGGGGGCGTATTGGAATCCGATGTTTCTCGTGCCGGGGGGCAAGCTCACGATCGACGGCCACTGCACCGACATCACGGGCGATCTCGGCATCGAGTTCATCAAGACGCGGCCCGCCGACAAGCCATTCTTCTTGATGCTGCATCAGAAGGCGCCGCATCGCGAGTGGTCGCCGGATGAGCGAAACAAGGCGAAGTTTAAGGGCGCTACGTTTGCTGAGCCCGACACGCTTTGGGATGACTATGAGACCCGGCCGGCCGCCCTCCCCGAGAACGAGCAGACGATCGCGCGGGACCTCACCAACCGCGACCTGAAGCGGGAGCCGCCAGCAGAACTCGAGGGGAAGGAACGGAGCCAGTGGCTTGGGAAAAACCCCGACAGCGTCGAGGTCGACGGCAAAACGCTGATTGGCGACGACCTCGTCCGCTGGAAGTATCAGCGGTTCATGCAGGACTACCTGGCCTGCGTGCAGGGCGTCGACGACAATGTGGGGAAGCTCTTGGACTACCTCGATGCGGCGTCGCTCGCCGACGACACGATCGTGATTTACTCCACCGATAATGGCTGGTATCTCGGCGATCTGGGGCTCTATGACAAGCGGTTCATGTACGAGCCGGGCCTTCGTGTGCCGCTCATCGCCCGCGGGCCGGACATCACGCCGGGCAGCACACCCGACGCGTTCGTCGCCAACATCGATCTGGCGCCTACGTTTCTCGATCTGGCAGGCCTGCCAATCCCCGACTCGATGCAGGGGAAAAGCCTCGCGCCGCTGCTCCGCGGTGAGACGCCGGCCGGCTGGCGACAGAGTGTCTACTACCGCTACTACCATGACCCGGGGCACCACAACACGCGGGCCCATTACGGCGTCCGGACCGCCACGCATAAGCTCATCCATTACTGGAAGAAGGATGCCTGGGAGCTGTTCGACCTCGTCGCCGATCCGCAGGAGCAGCACAATCTGCTCTTTGACGCGGCGGAGGCGAAGACGCCGGAAGTGGCTACGACGTTCGCGGCCCTCAAGGCCCAGATCACACGACTGCAGCGGGAATATGAAGACGACGGCCGCTATGCCGATCCGGCCGAGTGGCCGCCTGCCAAGGTTGACGGCCCGTTCGAGAGCAAGCAACCGCATGGCACGAAAACGGTCGCCGAAGCGATAACGCTGACTGGAACAGACTGAGCGCCGAAGCCCGCGTCGCCGCAGGCCCCCGGGCTTGCGCCGGGTGCTGGCTGTTGCAGGCTATTAGGGCCAGCCAACGCGAGCCCATCCCACAGCAAGCCGCCGGCGCGAGCCGGCGGGCTGGCCGGCCACCTTGGCACCGTTGCCGCCTTTGTTGGCAGCTCAACTGACGGTATGCTGCGGCGTTCAAGTGCTTGTCCCGTTCTTCGCTGAAGTCGCCATGCCCCACGCTCCAATCCACGGCATCCTCACGCCACATATCGTTCCGCTCGATGCAACCGGTGGGATCAACGAGCCCGAACTCCGCCGCTACGTCGACTGGCTGATCGAGAAGGGCGTGCACGGTCTTTATCCCAATGGATCGACCGGTGAGTTCACCCGCTTCTCGGTTGAGGAGCGACGGCGAATCATCCGAATCGTCTGCGAGCAGGCGGCCGATCGCGTGCCGGTGCTTGCCGGAGCGGCCGAGGCCAACGTCCGTGAGACGATTGCCGCCTGCGAGGCCTACCACGACTGCGGCGCCCGGGCCGTCGCCATCGTCTCGCCGATCTACTACAAACTGTCGCCCGACAGTGTCTTTGCCTACTTCCGCGAGATCGCCCTCCACAGCCCGATCGACGTCACGCTCTACAACATCCCGATGTTCGCGAGCCCGATCGATCTGCCGACGATCCGTCGGCTGGCCGAGTTCGACCGGATCGTCGGCATCAAGGATTCCTCGGGCGACCTCGCCGGCATGATGCGGATGATCGAGGCGGTGCGGCCGCTACGGCCGGACTTCGTCTTCATGACCGGATGGGACGCGGTGCTCGTGCCAATGCTGCTGGCCGGCTGCCAGGGGGGAACCCATGCCACGAGCGGTGTCGTGCCGGAACTCACCCGCGCGGTCTACGACCTCACGATGGCCGGCAACATCAAGGAGGCCTATCGGCTCCAGTACCGGCTGCTGAACCTGTTCGACACGGTCTTCGGGGCCGGCGACTTTCCGGAAGGCTTCCGGCTCGCCGCCAGCCTGCGGGGCTTCGATTTCGGGGCGGGCCGACAGCCGCTCACCCCGGAGCAGCAGGCCAAACTTGCCGGCGCCCGGGAAGGAATTCTTTCGCAGATCGACCAGATCGTCGCTGGTGCATAAACCCGCGTCGCAGAGCCGAGTCGGGCTGCAACGCCAGCCGGGCGGAAATCACGCGGGAATGCTGCGGTGAAAGTGGACGTGCTTCCACGCACCGCCCTGTCTCTGCCAAAGCCGCGTCTCCTCGCAGCTTTTCGTGACGGGCCGGCCCGCGTCGTCAAGCACCTGCGTCAGCCGGACGTAGGCGACGAGGGCGACGTCGTCTGACAGGAACCGCACCACCGGGCTGGCCATCGTGTTCCGCACGGGGCGAGGAGCCTGGCCCGGACTGCTCGGCAACGTGAAATAGTATTCGTGAAATGCGAGGCCTTCGACGAGTTGTCCCCGCGCCTCCGGCTCGAAGCAAGTGAGGTCATCGGCGACGAGTGTGCGGTAGGTCTTCCAGTCGCCACTGGCAACGGCATCGAGGAGTTTCTGCGAGAGGGTGAGCAGTTCGACGGAGGTCTCGCGGGTCATCATGCGGCTTTCGAAAAGAGGTAAAAATTCTTTGCAAACATCCTATCGTCGCGGTTCGCCACGTACAGCGTGCCGCCATGAAATCCGCGGTCAGACGTAGGGCAGCATCCCCTTTCGAGCCTTCGATAGTTCCACGATGACATCGGCGACCGCCGCCGTGATCGCCTCAAAGTATTCCCTGCCCTTGGCGGCAGTGGCTGCGGCAGGATCGCCACTGCCGGTGTCGGGGTGCACGTGGGACCACGGCCGCGGCGTCCAGACGCCGGGCTGTCGAAGATTCGCCAGTGACCATTCGTGTGCCCCGCCCCGTCCCGCCTGCTCCAAGGCAACTAATTCTGGGCAAAGATGCAACAGCAGCGAGGTCTCCAATTCGCCGGCGTGATCCCCCGGTTCTTTGAAGATGCGTTCTGCCGCGTTTGGACACAGCCGCCAGAAGTCGATGACGACGATGAATAGGTGCGTTTCCGCGGCGACATCGCGGACAAGGGGCTTGAAGTCGTTGCCGCCGTGGCCGTTGAGGATCACCAAGCGATCGATTCCCTGCCGGCTGAGGCTGGTCGCTACATCGCGGAGGATGGCCAACGCCGTTGCGGTGGAGATGTGGATGGTGGCGACCTGATCCTGCTGCTGGGCGTTGTTGCCGAACGGTACGGCCGGCAGCACGATGGGTCGCGCGTCGTTGGCCACGGCC
>JBIKNV010000168.1:0-6094 GCA_044358475.1 Pirellulales bacterium
GCCGCTTTCGGCAATCGATCCGGCCCGGATCGAGGCCGCGATCAAAGCCTGGCAGGCCGGGCAGGCGACGGCCGATGATGCGGCGATCATCGACGCCTGCCTGATCGCCGAGGTCCTGCCGACGCGGCTCGACGCCATGCCCGTGGTGGCGGATCTCGTCGGCCGCTCCCGCTCGCTCGCCGCCTCCGTCCCACCGCCCGTCCGCGTGGCTGGCGTCGTCGAAGGTACGGTCGCCGACCAGCCGCTCTTCATTCGCGGCAACCATCGCCAGGCGGGGCCGACAGTGCCGCGGCGGTTTCTCGAAGCCCTCGACCCGACGCCGTTTCCGTCGGGCACGAGCGGCCGGCTCCAGCTCGCCGACGCGCTCGTCGCCGCGTCGAACCCGCTGACGCCCCGCGTGTTCGTCAATCGCGTCTGGCACCATGTCTTCGGCCGGGGCATCGTGGCGAGCGTCGACACGTTCGGCGCGATGGGTGATCTGCCGACACACCCGGAGCTCCTCGATTTTCTTGCGACGCGGTTCGTCGCGCCGACAGCCAACGACCTTCCCGGCCCGCCCGCCCAGCCATGGTCGCTCAAGGCGCTGGTGCGGCTCCTGGTCACGTCCCGGGCCTTCCGTCTCGGCGTTCAGCCGACAGAATCGGCGGCACGGCTCGATCCGGCCAACTCGCTCTTTTCACATGCGCGGCTGCGGCGGCTCGAGGCGGAGGCGATCCGCGACTCGCTGCTTGCCGTCTCGGGTTGGCTCGACCGCACGCTCTTTGGACGGCCCGTGGCCGGGGAAGACGACCGTCGCAGCGTGTACGTGCAGGTGCGGCGAAATGCGATCAGTCCGTTTCTGGCCGCGTTCGACCCGCCCAGCACGCAGTCGACGCAGGGGCGCCGCGACGAGTCGCACGTGCCGGCGCAGACGCTCGTGCTCATGAACGGTCCGTTCGTTCGCAATCTTGCGACGCATCGTGCGGAGCGGCTCGTGAAGGAGTGGCCGGACGTTCCTGCCGCCGATCGTGTGCGCCGACTCTTCGTCGAGACGCTTGCCCGCGAGCCGACGCCCGACGAGCTGGCGGCGACGGCGGCTTGGCTCGACGCCCGGGCGGTCGCCAGAGGCATCCAGCCGGCCGACCGTTCCGGCAGCGTGCCGCTGTGGGCCGACGTCTGCCACGCACTCATGAATCTCGAGGAGTTCATCCATGTCGACTGAACGTGGTGGGGCCGGGCTTTCCCGTCGCGAGATGCTCGGCCGTTCCTCGGCCGGCTTCGGACTCGCCGCCCTCGCCGGGCTCGTCGGCCGGCAGGCGGGTGCGGCGGGCCGACTCGCGCACACGCCGCGGGCGAAACGGGTGATCTTCCTGTTTATGAGCGGCGGCGTGTCGCACGTCGACTCGTTTGACCCCAAACCCGCCCTCGCCGCCCGCGCGGGCCAGCCGATGCCCGTGCCGGTCGAGCGGACGCAGTTCAACCACAATGGCGTTATCATGCCGGCGCAGTGGGAGTTTCGACCGCGCGGGCAGAGCGGCATCGAGATCAGCGAGCTCTTTCCGGAGATGGCCGCGCACGCCGACAAGCTGGCTGTCGTGCGGTCGATGACGGCGAAGTTCAGCGAGCATGCCCAGGGCAACCTCTTCATCCACACCGGGTTTCCGTTCCTCGGCTACCCGAGCGCCGGCGCCTGGGCGACCTATGGCCTCGGCCGCGAATGCGACGACCTGCCGGGCTACGTCGTCTTGCAGAGCGGCGATGCCGGGCCGCCCCACGGTGGCGTCGCCTGCTTCGGGAACGGATTTCTGCCGAGTGATACCCAGGGTTCGATTCTCAAGTGCGATGCCGACCCGCCACTTCGCGACATCCGCCCCTGGGAGGACGCGGCGGCGCAGCGGGCCCGGCTCGACTGGCTCGCCTCGATGAACCGGCGGTTCGGCGCGCAGGCCGCGGCCGCGGAGGCGGTCGAAGCGGCGATCCGCACCCACGAGACTGCCTTTCGCATGCAGGCGGCCGTGCCAGCGCTCACCGATCTTTCCGGGGAGACCGAGGCGACGAAGCGGCTCTACGGCCTCGACGCCGAAGACAAGCAGCAGGCGGCCTACGCCCGGCAGTGTCTGCTCGCCCGTCGCCTCGCGGAGCGCGGCGTGCGGTTCATCGAACTCTCCTGCCTGTCCTACAACATCGGCGGCGGTAACAACGCCAATCCGTGGGACAACCACGGCAAGCTCAAAGAGGGCCATGAGAAGATGGCTCGCCAGATCGACCGGCCGATCGCGGCCCTCCTCACCGACCTCGACCAGCGTGGCCTGCTCGACGATACGCTCGTGGTCTGGGCGGGCGAGTTCGGCCGCACGCCGTTCTCGCAGGGGTCTGACGGCCGCGACCACAACCCGCTGGGGTTCAGCATCTGGCTGGCCGGCGGTGGCGTGAAGGGGGGCATGGTGCTCGGCGCGACCGACGATCTCGGGTACCGCGCGGTCGAGGAGGTCGTGACGCTCTATGACCTATGGGCCACGGTGCTCCACTGTCTTGGCGTCGACCACGAAAACCTCACGTTCCGCCACGGCGGCCGCGACATGCGGCTCACCGACGTTCACGGCCACGTGATGCAAAGCATCCTGTCCTGATCACCCCCCATCATTGTGCCCCGGAGAGTCGCGCCTCATGTCCAGCGGCTTCAAGTCTGAGTTGACCGGCTGCTTTTCCATTCCCTGCGACGAAAATCCCACGGTCGCGATGGTGGAGGCCGCCTACCGGCACCATGGCCTCCGCTGGCGGTACATCAACACCGAGGTGCCGCCCGACGGCCTCGGCATGCTGGTCGGCCAAGGCATCCTGGGTATCAAATACTGGGCCGGCATCGATGCCGACGCCGACGTGATGCGGGCGGCGCTCGAGGAGGTGTTTTCATGAGCCGGATGTCGACGAGCCCGTTTCGCCTGGGGTTGACCTGCTCTGGCGTGTTCAGCAACCCGGTGAACCGCGAATATCAGTCGCTCGCGAGCGGGGAGCGCTTCACCGATCTCGGCCTCGTGCCGGCACGGCATGCGTTCGTGATGGGGAAGGGCGCCCGGCTCCATGGCGACGGCGGCCCCGCGGGGCACGATCGGCGTCTCGCTGCTCGCACTCGACAATCCCTTCTTCAAGGTGATCGGCTACCTTTCTCAGTCTTTTCAGAGCGTCGCTCCAGCGATCCGAGATGCGCAGCAGCAGTCCCCCCGGGCTCGCGCCGCGGGGCTTTGTGGGACAGGGCACAACAAGCCGCAGGGCGCAAGCCCGCGGGATGAAGCACCAACCGGCGCTCTAGCGGGCGGTGGGGAGTTCCCGGATTCGGAGGCGGCGAAACTCGATGGGCGCCCCCTCGGATTCCAGGCACAGAACGCCGGTGGCGGGGACACACTCGGCTCCGCCCGACACCTCATGGCCGTTGACCCACAGCCGAACCTCGCCGTTGATGGCCCGCACGTAGTACTGGTTCCATTCCGGAGTGCCGCGGGAATGCCGCGCGGTCGGAAAGCTTCGCTTGCCGTCGGGCGCGACAGGTGGAAACGGCTTCATTTCGGAGGAACCGACGGGAAAGACGTCACCGTCAGTGCGAAACCAGTCGGCCTTCTTGCCGGTCTTCTGCTCATACTGCTCGGTGTAGCCGTGGTCGAGCACCTGTACCTCGATGCCGCCGCCGGGCAGCTTGCCGGGAGCAAGGTTCTCAAATGCCTGCGGCGGGGCCCAGAGAAAGAAGCCGGAGTTGCCTCCCGGCGAGAGATGCCGCCACTCCGCCGCCAGTTCGAAATTGGTGAGCGGTCGCGTGGTGCGGATGACTCCCACCGGCTTGCCAGTGCAGTGGGCGAGCCCGTTTTTCCAGCTCCACGTGTCGGCGGCACAATTGACGTTTTCAAAGTCAGCCTCGCCAAGATCCTTCCAGCCGGGGCCTGAACCGTCGAGCGTGCCGAGCTCGCGAATGAACACATTCCGCACGTGCATCGGGGCCCCGTGGGTCTGGATCTGGATCGGGCCACGGTCGGGGAGCGGGGCCTGCCCCTTGGCGAAATAGTTGGGGAGCGGCTGGTGATCGACGACCAACTGATCGTTGAGCACGACGGTCACGCGGTCGCCCTGCATGCGGATCTGCATCGTGTTCCACTCGCCGGTCGGTCGGTCGGCCTTCACGAGCGGATCCTTGCCTTCGGCTCCGGCCGGGCTGTTCCAGAGGCCGCCGGAACCCTTTTGGCAGCCAAGCTTGAAGTCGCGTTCGCAGGCGGGATCCCACAGCTGCACCTGCGGCTGGCCGCGGAGGTAGATGCCGCTATCGCCGCAGGGCTGGGGAAACATCCACTCGAGCTGGAGTTCGAAATCGGCATAGTCACGGTCGGTGGTGAGGAACACGCCGTGACCGTCGTTCACGATCACACCATCTTCAATCTTCCAATGTGCCGCCATGTCGGCGTTCCACTCCGTCTGCCGCGCGGCCCGCTCCTCGTCGGTGCCTACGGCCTCCTTGACGGGATCGAAGTGGGGCCGGCCACGCCAGCCGGTGAGATCCTTGCCATTGAAAAGCGGCGTGAAGCCCACGGGTGGCTCAGCCGCGAAAATGGTGCCAGCCACCAAATATGGGCAAGCCAGAAAAACTGTGATCCAGCGGCGTTTTGTACTCAATGCATCTTCTCCCTATCGAGTGACCGACACCATTTATACCCGGGGCTCAGGCTCAAGGCGACGCCATTCGCGTGGGGTGCAGCCCCGGAGCTGTCGAAAGGCACGGTTGAAGTTGGAGAGGTTACCAAAACCCGAGTCGATCGCGACCTCGAGCACCGGCTGATCGGTCTGCGCAAGCAGTCGGCAGGCATGGCCGATCCGCACCTCCGTCAGCCAGCTGATAAACGTGCGGCCCGTCATGCGGCGGAAGAACCGGCTGAATCCGGCCGGGGAGAGTGTCACCACGGCCGCCACGGCCGCCAAGGAAAGCGGCTCGGTGAAATGCTGCATGATGTGGCGGCAGGCGCGGTCGATTCGCCGCGCATCGCGGGACGGGGGGGCTGCGTCCCACTCCAGGCTCGAGAGCGGCCGCGGCTCCGCCAACTGATCGAGCAACGCGGGCAGGGCGAGCAGTCGCTCGAGCGCCGGCGCCGTCCCCAGGCCTACCATGCGATTAGCCACCTCTCGGGCCGTGCGGCCCGAGAAGACAATCCCGCGGCCCGCCGCCGCCATCAGCCGCCGCAGCCGGCCGCACTCAGCCCGATCGAGGAACCCCGTTCCCAGTAGGTCGGGCCCAAATCGCACCACGACGGCGGCGCTCCGCATGCCGCGGACCGGCACGGAATGCCAGGTGTGGGGCAGGTGGGGGCCGAGCAGCACGAGGTCGCCCGGCTCGAAGGGCTCGATCGAGTCGCCCACGAATCGCCGCCCCCGCCCGGCAGTGATGAGCGTGAGTTCAAACTCGGGGTGGAAGTGCCAGCGGTACGGGAAGGCCGCCAGGTCGAAAATGTCCCAGGCCAGCGAGCGGCCCGGTGGCGGCACGACCTTCTCGAACATGGGCAGCATGGGAAACCGGCCTCGCTAGGGACGTCAAAAAAATACCAGTTTTTGCGCACGGCCGCGCAGATGCCCGGGGGGCCCTTGAGCGATGCTCCTTGCACCGCATCGTTCATCCCGACCGATCCCGAGGAGTTTTGCCCATGACGACGTCCCCCGCCACAGCCGCGACGGTTTCCCAAGACGCGCTCGACGCCGCATACCCGCTTTCGGCCGAACACAAAATCAGGTTTCGGGAAGACGGGTTTGTGCGATTGCCGGGCGTGTTCGACCCCGACATGCTCGCTGCCTTCGAGCGGGAGATCTCGCGGGTGACCTTTGCGGAAAACCCTCTCGATGGCGTGCCGATGCATGAGCGGACCACCTACGGCAAGGCCTTCATCCAGGTCTTCAACCTGTGGACGAAGAGCCCCGAGGCGCGGCGGCTGAGCTTCTCCAAGCGGCTTGCCCGGATCGCCACGCAACTGCTCGACACGCAGGGCGTGCGGATGTGGCATGACCAGTCGCTCTACAAGGAGCCCTCTGGCGGGTTCACCCCGTGGCATGCCGATCAGCAGTATTGGCCGATGGCCAGCGGGCTCTC
>JBIKNV010000169.1:0-6059 GCA_044358475.1 Pirellulales bacterium
TTTCCGTAAAGAAAGACTCCCGCACTCGTCGCCAGCCCGACAACGATCCCCATGAGCAGATCCGTGAACAAGATCGCCACCACCGTGGCCAGGAATGGTAGGTACTGGTCCAGCCCCCGGGCCCACACGCTCTGAAACACTTCTGGCGACGCCAGCTTCCAGCCGGTCACGATGAGGATCGCCGCGAGCGCAGAGAGTGGGATCAGGTTTAGCCAGTGGGGCACGAGCACGACGCTCACGGCCAGAAGCACGCCGTGGAAGATCGCTGACAGCCGTGACTCGTTGCTGGCGAGGATGTTGACGCTCGATCGTACGATCACCGACGTGATCGGCAGGCCTCCGAGCAGGCCTGAAAGGATGTTGCCAATGCCTTGAGCCGCAAGCTCACGGTTGGGGGGTGACACGCGCCGCCGTGGATCGATGCGATCAACTGCCTCGAGGTTCAACAGCGTCTCAAGTGAGGCGACAAGGGCGACGGTCACCGCAGCCACCCACACCCGCCCCGTGGAGAGGGCCGCCACGTCGGGGAAACGGAGGAGCCCCAGGAGTGCCCGGGGCGAGTCGGCCATGGGCACCTGCACGAGGTGGCTGGGCTCGATCACCAAGAATCCGCCGAGTCTGCCAAAGAGCAGTGTGGCAGCCACGCCAAGCCCCACCACCACGAGAGCCGATGGCACGGGCAGCTTCTTGAGCGCAGAGACCCGCGACCAGGCCACAAGAACCGCCAGGCCGGCGATCCCGACGACGATCGACCCGGCGTGCACGTCGGAGAGCATGGCCGCGAGCCCCGAAAACGTATTCTCGTGGTCGGCCTCGACGAATGACATCTGCCCTTCAGGGGCCGTGTCGTGGCCGACGAGGTGGGGTATCTGCTTAAGGATGAGAATGAGCCCGATCGCAGCAAGCAGCCCCTCGATCACCGCCGACGGGACGAACGTGGCAAGGAAGCCCACCTTTGCCGCGCCGAACGCACACTGAATGGCGCCAGCGATCACCAATGCCGCGAGAAACGCCTCGAATGATCCCAGGCGGGCAATCTCAGCCGCAACCACCGCGGTCAGGCCGGCGGCCGGACCACTCACCGACGTGTGCGACCCGCTCAAGGCCCCAACAACGATGCCGCCGACGACGCCGGCCACGAGTCCGGCCACGAGCGGCGCGCCCGACGCGAGGGCCACCCCAAGGCATAGCGGCAGCGCTACGAGGAAGACGACGAGACCTGCCGTGAGGTCGCGACCGAGAGCCCGCCAAGACGGAAAGGGCGACGTTCGCAAGGCGTCGATGATGTTGGCTCCTCAAGCCGCCACTCAAGCTCAAAAACAGGTGACCCGAATTCTATCGTGAAACCGGGTAGGCTGAGCGGTGTCATCGGCACGGTAGATTCGTCCAATGAATGCAACCAATCAGCAAACGACTCCGCAGCGTGGCCTCCCGCGGCTCGGCTGGATCGGAACCGGCATCATGGGCGGCGCGATGTGCGGCCGCCTGCTCGACGCCGGCTTCCCGTTGACTGTCACCAGCCGGTCGCGGTCTCGCGCGGAACCGCTCCTCGAGCGCGGGGCCTCGTGGGCGGCGACGCCCCTGAAGACGGCAGCCGCGAGCGACGTGGCGTTCACCTGTGTCGGCTATCCCCGTGATGTTCGCGAGGTCGTGCTCGGCCCGGATGGCGTTCTCGCCGGACTGCGGCCGGGCACAGTCTTCGTCGACATGACGACGAGTGAGCCGGCCCTCGCCGTGGAGATTGCCCAAGCAACGCGGGCTCACGGCATCGAGGCCTTGGATGCCCCTGTTTCGGGAGGCGATGTCGGCGCCCGGGAAGGACGGCTGACGGTGATGGCGGGAGGCTCCGCCGCTGCCATCGAAAGGCTTGATTCCGTCTGGCGGGTGATCGCGGCCCGCGTCGTTCACTGTGGCCCACCGGGCTCGGGCCAGCATACGAAGATGGCCAACCAGGTGGCGATCGCGTCGACGATGATCGGCATGTGTGAATCCCTCCTCTATGCTTCCCGCGCCGGCCTCGATCTCGCGACGACGCTCGAAGCGATCGGCCCCGGCGCGGCCGGCAGCTGGTCGCTTCAGCACCTGGCGCCGCGGGTGCTGCGGGGCGACTTTGCCCCCGGGTTCATGGTCGAGCATTTCCTGAAGGACCTGGGCATCGCGCTCGCCGAGTGCCAGAGGATGGGGCTCGTGCTGCCCGGCGCAGCGCTTGCCGAACAGCTCTATCAGGCGGCGATCGAACTCGGCCATGGCCGCAGTGGCACCCAGGCTCTCGTCGTCGCCCTCGCCAGGCTCTCCCGCATGGAGTGGCCGGTTTCGCCTTCGTGTTGCTCCGAATAGGTCGCAACGACTTCGTTGCCGGCGTGATAGCCAGAATCTTCTCAGGCGTGACCATCCCAAGGGATGACACATCTCGCCCCGCCCATGAGACTCAGCCCGAAGAAGAGCTGTCTTTCGATCAGGCCAAAGGCTTTCCTGAGGCGCTGCCGGCAATGCGCGTTAGGCACCACGGCCCCGGCCGGGACTGATGCCCAGCTGCTCACGACGAACGGTCATCGCCCGCCGGTACTCGGCGGATCGAGCCCGTTCCTCCGGAGAGGACTGATCCAGTCGCTCCTTGCGCCGCGCGAGAATCTGCTCGTCGGTGCGAGATCCCGGCTGCCCCGGCGGACCACCACCAGGCGGTCCGCCAGCAGCACCACCTCCGTTCGGGCCGCCTTGCGGCCGCCCATCTGCTTGTGGACGACCTTGCCCCTGGCCGCCGCCTGTTTCCCGGCTCGCCGCCCGGCTCGCTCGCTCCCGCTCTCGTGCCTTCGCACGTTCCTGTTCGGCCTTGATGCGGCGATCGAGCTCCGCCTGTCGCTTCGCCGGCGGCAGCGCGAAGTATGACGCCAATTCAGCCCGCTCCCGCGCCCGGAAGAGTCGCCCCACCTCCGCACGAACCTGATCGCGGGCGCCGTCAGGGATGTCACGCATCCGACCAAACACCTCCCCCATCGACGACCAGTCATTGGAATACGGAGCCTCGTTGCGGGCCACCTTGTCGAGCTTGGCGATCTCGGCATCGACGAGTGCCCGAATCTTCAGAACCTCCTTCGGCGTGGAAAGAAATCCACCCAGCCACAAAACGAGCCACACAAGGCCGGCAGCACCTGTCAGCCCAAAGATGACTCGTCGCTTTTTTGTTGTGGTTGCCATGTTTTGGTACCTTGCAACGGCCATAAACGGCCGTCCCCAGGAAAAGTAGCGGGTTGGGGGCCACAAGCCGGGGAATTTTTTACAATCGTCTATCTGAAGGCTTCCGAGAACGATACTCCATGAGACTACGCTGCCTCCCTCTCTTGGCCTTGAGTCTGGCTATCTCCATCGGCGATAGCGTCGCGGCCGCACCCGTGTCATTTCCTCTGCCGCTTTTCGCGCCACTTTTTGCTCAGGGTGTTGGGGCCCTCGTTCAGCCAGGCGGGATTGAGGGCCTCGCTCAGCAACCACCCAGGCCGGCCGCGGTGCAGGCACCGGAGGGGGGCGCTCCACCGGCTGGCGACCAAAACAACGCTGGAGAGAAGCCAGGCACTGGCTCGAAGGCGAGCTCATTCGAGATTCGCTACATCATGTCGTACGTGCTGATGCTGGCGTTCGTCGGCGGCAGTACGTTTCTGATCATCCGCCCGAGCGGTCGGAAAATTCAGGGCGACGGCACCGCCGCCAAGGGCAAGGACAAGGTCGCTGCCAAGACCAAAAAGTAGGCAGCACGCCTAGCGGATCTCGCTATCCGCTCGTGGTTCGGCACCCTGCCACTCGCCGCACCAATCTCGCTCGTCTGTCGAGGGCCAAATACCGGCAAGGACCAGCTTCTCGTCCTTGATCTCGGGGAGGGCAGGGGGCGCCCGCTTGCATTGCCCCCAGCCCTGCGACTCCTTCGAGCCGGCATGCGGCTTCCAAAATCGGCACGTGCCGCACGACGGCCGCGCCGTATGAGCGGCGTCGTCGTCGCCGGTGTCCTCGATCCGACTGAGAGATACCACGCTACAGCCCCGCTGCTCCGGTTGTTTCCTTCTCCCGCTGCTCCTTCTTGGCGGGAAACTCGATGACCACGAGCGTCTTCTTTTCGGGATCGTAGGCCCATTCCTGGTAGTAGGGGAGCATCGGCAATTGGATGCCGTCGGGCTGATCCTTGCCGATGATCACTCGCATGAACTCGGCATAATCGCCGGGCTTTTTGCCAGACTCCGCCTCGTAGAGCTGCATCTTCTGGTCGACGGCCATCGTGCCGAGTCGGCCGACGCTCGTGCGATAGGCATCGGAGTAGACCTCGAGCCCCTCGCCTGTGATCTCCATGCTCGCGAGCACACCGCCGTCGGCGAGGGCCTTCTCGAGTTCCATGACATTCTGCGTGGTCTTGCGGAGGGTTTCCCGCGTCTGGATCGGCGGTTTCTTCGGTGGCTCTTCCTTCGCCGCGCACCCCAGCACACCCGCGAGGGCCAGAACCGGCGTCAGCCACGGCCGCACGGCCGACCACCGTAGAATCGAAGTATTCATGACTGTGTCTCCCCGAGTCGATGGCCGCCCGACACCGGGCGGATGGCCAAGAGTGTACCCGCCCGCAGCCACTGCCTTCACGCAAGTCTCACATTTCCCGCAAAATCGCCATCCCAACAAATCCGCCGGGCCGGCTACGATGCCACCGAGGGGGCCGCACGATGCAGCCTCGGCCTGACGTTCATGGAAGAACCCCCGGGAGCCACCATGTCGAGCGCCACCACGAAGATCTTCGTCCTCGATACCAACGTCATTCTCCACGACGCAGGCTGCCTAAGGAATTTCGAGGAACACGACATTGCGATCCCGATCACAGTGCTCGAAGAGCTTGACCAATTCAAGCGGGGCAGCGACGACATCCACTTCCAGGCCCGTGAGTTTCTCCGCCGCCTCGACGGCCTCACCGGCGACGTGCTCGCATCGGACGGGAGCCCGATCGGCGAGGGCCTCGGCTCCGTGCGGGTCGTGCTCGGCACCGACCGTGACGAGCGACTGCGGGCGGCGTTCCTTCAGGACACCCCCGACCATCGGATTCTCGCGACCACGCTCATGCTCCACCGTCAGGCGGCCCCACGGCAGGTGGTGCTGGTGTCCAAAGACACCAACCTCCGGATGAAAGCCAAGTCGCTCGGTCTGCGGGCCGAGGACTACGAGTCGGACAAGGTCGAGAGCTTCGACACGCTCTACAAGGGCAAGCGGACCATCGAGGGCATGGCATCGGAGATGATCGATCGCTTCTATGCGGAGCCGGACGGCGTGCCTGCGGCCGACCTGTCGGACGTCGCCACGCCGCGGGCCAATGAAAACTTCGTGCTTCGCAACGGCAGCAAGTCGGCGCTGGCCACGTTCCGCCCCGGCGACCGCACGTTCGTACGGGTCGAGAAACAGACAGCCTACGGCATCACGCCCCGCAACTCCGAACAGTCGTTCGCCCTCAAGGCCCTGCTCAACGACGACATCAAGCTCGTCACGCTCGCCGGCACCGCCGGCACGGGCAAGACGCTCCTCGCCCTGGCCGCGGCGCTCGAATGCCGGCAACGCTACCGGCAGATCCTGCTCGCACGGCCCATCGTGCCGCTCTCCAACCGCGACCTCGGCTTCCTGCCCGGCGACATCTCGGAGAAACTCGATCCCTACATGCAGCCGCTCTACGACAATCTCACCGTGATCCGGCACCAGTGCGGCGATAACACCCAGGCCGCGCAGCGGATCAATGAGATGCGGGAGTCCGAGAAGCTCCTGATCACGCCGCTGGCCTACATCCGCGGCCGCAGCCTCCAGCGGATCTTCTTCATCGTCGACGAGGCCCAAAACCTCACGCCCCACGAGGTGAAGACGATCATCACCCGGGCCGGCGAGGGCACGAAGATCGTCTTCACCGGTGACATCGCCCAGATTGACCAGCCCTATCTCGACGGACTTTCCAACGGCCTGAGCTACCTGATCAACCGGATGATGGGCCAGTCGCTCTACGCCCACGTCACGCTGGAAAAAGGCGAACGCTCCGCCCTCGCCGACCTCGCCAG
>JBIKNV010000170.1:0-6056 GCA_044358475.1 Pirellulales bacterium
CCCGCCGCAACAAACTCGATGTCGTCGGGGTGGGCGAAGATGGCCAGGGCGGCGGGATCGGGCATGCGATCAGGTCTCTGGGTTCAACGGAGCGGAATGTGCCCGCCCACGGCTGGCGGCCCGCATGGCCGCGGGCGGCATGCCGAAGTGGCGGCGGAAGAGCGTCGTCATGTAGGCGACCGATCTGAGGCCGGCCCGCGGCGTGATCGACTTCATCGGCAGAGTGGTTGTTGTCACGAGTCGCCGCGCCTCCTCGAGGCGGACGTGAAGCATGTCGTCGTGGATGCTGCGGCCGACGGCCCGCCGAAAGCGCTCCTCGAGCTGCCACCGGGAGAGCTGTGACTCGTTCACAAGCTCCGCGATTGTCAGTCCTCGCGTCGCCTGTTCCCGAATCTTGTGGATGGCTCGCGCGATGAGGGGATCGCTGACGGCCATGGTGTCGGTCGATCGCCGGGCCACCACGCCGATCGGCGGCACGACCAGTCGTGCCGGCTGGACGGTGCTGCCTGCCGCTGGCGATCGAGACTGCCGCTGCTCGAGGATTTCGTCGAGCAGCCGCGCCGCCTCATACCCCACGCGGCGGGCAGCCTGGGCGACGCTGGAGAGCGGTGGGTCGGAGAGTTCGCAGACAAACTCATCGTCATCGACGCCGATCACCGCCACATCGTGCGGCACCCGTAGCGAAAGCGCACGGCGCACCTCCAGCACATGTCGGGCCCGCACGTCGTCACAGGCCATGATGCCCACAGGCTTGGGGAACGCCGTCAGCCAGGCCACCAGCTCCGTCTGGAGGAGCGTCCACTGGGTCGCCTCGTGCCCGGCGATGAGCGGCGCGCACGACCGGCCGGCGGCCTTGATGCGGCCGACGAAGGCATCGCATCGCGACTCGGACCAGACGGTGATGGGTGACGGAGGCAGGCCGTAAAAACCGAAATGCTCCAGCGCGCGGTCGAGCAGATGTTCGGCCGCGAGGCAGGCAATCCGCTCGTTGTCGGTGTCGACGTAGGGGATCGAGCTTGCGGGATCAAAGCCGCCGCCACCGCCGCCGACAGCCACCACCGGCAGGCCCGACGCCACCACGGCCCGCGCGACCTCGGCATCGTCAAACGACGCGATGATTCCCTGACCGGGCCAGTCCTTGAAGTCGGGCAGCCTCCGATTCTGTTCCTCCTCCACATAGAGCCGCCAGTCACCTCGCTCGCGGGCATACTGCGCCGCCCCCGTGGCGATCGCGCGGTCGTAAGGCGACGAAGGATCGACCACAACGGCGATGAGGGCGTCGTCGTGCCTGAGGTCGGCGGGATGGTGCTGACGTTTGCGAGTGGAGCGAGACATCAGATTCATTGTGCCCGTGGGGCGGCAGCGGCGCAAAGGAGCCGCTGGCTTGTCGATGCCTTGATCCGCAAGGGTGGGCAGCAATTGCCGCAGTGCGACTGGCAAAAATTGCAAGCCACACCACATAGATTGAAAAACTTAGCCATCTATGCGTGCCAACGGCCGGCGGCTGACGGTACGATGGAGATTCATCGATGCTGCCTGTTCCCTCACCGAACACCCCAACACGAAACGGATCCAACGATGCCCCACCGTGCCCTCCAGCCCCCTGCTGTCTCCCGCCGCACGTTCACGGCCACCGCGGCGGCACTTTCCGCGACGCTCGTTCACTCGTCCCGTACCTCCGCTGAGGAACAGCGGGAACTTCGGCTGGGCATCATCGGCTGCGGCGGCCGCGGCACGGGCGCGATGGACAACTCGCTCTCCATCAACTCGGGCGTCAAGGTCGTCGCGGCTGCCGACCTCTATGGCCGCAACTGCGCCAAACTCTGGAAGGCGATGCGTGAGGCCCACCCCGACAAGGTGGCCACCACCGAGACCAGCCACGAGGGGTTCGATGCCTACAAGCGGATTCTCGATGATCCGAATATCGATGTCGTGCTCGTCACCTCGACCCCCGGCTTTCATCCGCTCCATACGCAGGCAGCGATCGCGGCCGGCAAGCACGTGTTCGTCGAGAAGCCGGCCTGCGTCGATCCGGCTGGCTACCGGCTCTGCCTCGCCGCCCACGACGAGGCCGTGGCGAAGGGGCTCGCGATCGTGTGCGGCACGCAGTATCGCCGGCAGACGAACTTCGCCGGCGCGGTCGAGCAGATCCGCCAGGGTGCGATTGGCGACGTGATCGGAGCCCAGGCCCGCTACTGCGCGGGGGGCATTTGGTATCGCCCGCGGGCCGAGGGCATGAGCGACGCCGAATACCAGATGAACAACTGGTATCACTTCGTCTGGCTCTCGGGCGACCAGCTCCTCGAGCAGGGTGTGCACAACCTCGACGCCATCAATTGGGTCATGGGCGACAATCCCGTCTCGGCCTACGGCTCGGGCGGGCGGTTCGCGCGGCCGGATGACAGTGAGCTGTGGGACACGTTTGGCATCGACTACGAGTATCCGGGCGGGAAGTTCGTGTCGTTCCAGTCGCGGCATCTGCCCAACACGTTGTCGGACGTCGGCAACGTCGTCCACGGCTCGCAAGGCACGTGCCACATCGGTGCGGCCAACGCGGGCTCGCGAATCGTGGACCGCTCCGGGAAGCTCGTGTGGGAGATGAAGGGCAGCATCGCCGATGCCTACAAGCAGGAGCACAAGGACCTGATCGATTCGATCCGGGCCGGGAAGCCGATCGTCGAACTGCGGCAGATGGCTGACAGCTCGCTCGTGGGCGTGCTGGGCCGCCTCGCCGCCTACACCGGTCAGAAGGTGACCTGGAAGTTTGTGGCCGAAGAGTCGCAACTCGACCTCTTCCCCAAGGATCTCACCTGGCAGTCGTCGCTGCCGAGCCCCGGCTTCGCCGTGCCCGGAAAAACCAAGCTCGTGTAGAGCACCCACACCCAGGAAGCATCGATGGCACACAAGCCCCGCTATTCCGTCGGCGTGGTCGGCTACGGCTGGGCCGCGTCGGCCCACATCGCCGCGATCAACGCCACGACCCGTGGCCGGGTCACGGCCGTCTGCTCGTCACGGCCGCTTGACGCCTCCGAGCTCTCCGCGAAGCACGGCGGGCCGCTCAAGGTCTTTCGGCAGCTCGACGACATGCTGGCCGACCCGACGATCGATGTCGTGGACATCACGGGGCTCCCGAGCCTCCACCGCGACCAGGCCGTCGCCGCCGCGAAGGCCAAGAAACACATCATCCTCGAGAAGCCGATGGCAAACTCGCCGGAGGAGGTGGCGGACATCGTCGCCGCCGCCGCAGTCAATGGAGTGAAGGGCTGCGTCTGCTTCGAGTTGCGCTTCTCGAGCCAACTGCAGGCAACGCGGGCCCTACTCGACGAGGGTCTCCTCGGCCGGCTGCACTATGGCGAGGTGGACTACTACCACGGGATTGGCCCCTGGTATGGCCAGTTTCGCTGGAACATCCACAAGCAGGATGGCGGCAGCGCCCTGCTCACGGCCGGCTGCCACGCGCTCGACGCGCTCCTGATGCTGATGGGTAACCCCGGGTCGCGCGACAATCCGGTGGAGAACGTGACGAGCCTGAGCACGAAGTCGGCCAGCGACATTTTCAAGCCCTACGAATACGACACGTCGAGCGTGACGCTCCTCCACTTCAAGAACGGCGCCGTCGGCAAGACCGCCGCGATCGTGGACTGCCTGCAGCCCTACTATTTTCATACCCACCTGGTGGGCAGCGAGGGGAGTCTGCTCGACGACCGCTTCCACTCGATGAAGCTCAAGACCGACAAGGCCCACTGGAGCAAGCTCTCAATGAAGATGCTCGACTCCGGCGACGTCAGTGACCATCCCTACCAGGCGCAGTTCCAAGCCTTCTTCGACGCGCTCGACCAGGGCACGGACATGCCGCTGACAAGTTTTTCCGAAGCCAAGAAGTCGTTCGACGTGATCTTCGCGGCCGACCAGAGCGCCGCCCAAGGCGGCGTGCCGATTTCCCTTTCGTAAAGTACCCATGCGATAGCAGGTGAATCATGAACAGCTCCAGCCGGCGGCATTTCCTTGCCACGTCAGCCGCGGGAACAGCTGGCTTTTCCACGCTTGCCCACGCCGCTGATGCCGTCGCCACAAACCCTGGCGTGTGTGCCGAAGCCGCACGGGAAGTGCCGCTCAACACGGATGCCGATGTGATCGTCTGCGGCGCGGGGCCGGCGGGTGTCACGGCGGCGATTGTGGCAGCGAGGGCGGGAGCGAAGGTGCGATTGTTCGAGGCTCATGGCGGGCTGGGGGGCGTGTGGACCAACTCGCTGCTCGGCTACCTCCTCGACTTCGACAAGCCCGGCTTCAATCAGGAACTCGTGCGGCGACTGCGGGAACGCGACGCCATCGGCGGTGAAGGCATGAATGGCCTCAGCTATCAGCCGGAGGAAATGAAGCTGCTGCTGGAGGAACTCTGTACGACCGCGGGCGTGAAGGTGCAGCTGCACACCCGGGTCGTCTCCGCCCAGCGTGAAGGCCGCGTCTTGCGAACGATCCTCACCGAATCCAAGTCTGGGCGGCAGGCGTGGCGGGCACCCGTGTTCATCGACACCACCGGCGATGGCGACCTCGGGGCCCTGGCTGGATGCGAGTTTGAAATTGGCAAGGGTGCGGCGTGTCCCTGTCAGCCCATGACCATGTATGCCTTGCTGGTGGTCGAGGATGTCTCGGCCCTTTCCGGCCTCATCCACGGGGTGGGCAACAATGGTCGACATGTCGGCCCACAGGCGTTTCGCGACGTGCTCGCGAGGGCCGGCGTGACGCCCAGTTATGGACAGGCCTGCATCTTCCCGATCCAGGGAAATCTCATTCTGCTCATGGCAAATCATGAGTACGGCATCAACGCCACCGACGCTGCGCAGGTCACCGACGCCACATTTCGTGCGCGGGGCGAACTCCACCGGATCGTGCGGGCACTGCGTCGGCTTGGCGGCCCGTGGGACGGGGTCCAGATCGCTGCGACACCGGAGCAGATCGGTATTCGCGACGGCCGCCGGATCAAGGGGCGGTATGTGATGACGAAGGAGGATCTCATCACCGGCGGGCGGCAAGACGACGCCGTCGTGCGGGCGACATTTCCGGTGGATATCCACGCGCTCACCGCGGAAGACAACACACAAGCGGCCTACCACAACGCGGGCGTAAAAACGCAGCCGTACGACATTCCGCTCCGCGCTCTGATCGCGCGAGATGTCGACGGCCTCATGATGGCGGGCCGCTGTATCAGCGGCGACTTCATCGCCCACGCTAGCTACCGGGTGACAGGCAACGCGGTCGCGATGGGGGAAGCCGCCGGCGCTACCGCTGCGGTTGCGGCACGCACCAAGACGTTTCCGCACGACGTGCCGTGGAGCGAGGTTCGGCCGGTGATCGCGAAAGTTCGTGCCTGAGCTTTTTGGCTATGGCCCTACTCCCCCCAGAGGATCAGTGGGATGGATGTCCGTTTTGTCCCCCGGGTATCCATCCGGGGCTTCTTGGGCCGGGGGCAACGCTCAGAAACTCTGCAGCCGCGGGCTCACCGCTCGAAGAGCACTGGGTTGAGCGGGTCGGCCATGATCTCGCCGACGTTCGTGGAGGGCGTCCAGGCGCGGTGATCGTTTTCCTGGTTGGCGTTGCGGGGCTCCGCGAGCCGCATGTCACGATCCATGTAGATCACGGTATGCACCTTCCGCGGTAGCGTGGTCGTGTTGGGGCCGGCGCGGTGGAGCGTCCAGCCGAGATGAAACGACACGTCGCCGGCGGCATACGGCTCGGCCACCTCGACGACTCCCTCGCGGGCCAGCTCCTCGCGGATGATCCGCTCCGAGTCGTCGGAGATCTCGAGGTCGCGACCGATCCGCTTGAGATGGCTCCCCTTGCCAAACGACAGCGGCCCCTGCTCCATCGGCACCGCATGCAGCGGGATCCAGGCCGTCACGGAGAGCCCGCTGGCCATCGGCCAATACTGTTGATCGGCATGCCACGGGGTGAACCCGCCAGAGGGCTCCTTGTAGAGCGACTGGTCATGCCACATCCGCACGCCCTGCGTGTCGAGCAGTTGCGTGGCGATCCGGGCAAGCCGCTTGGAGAAGCTC
>JBIKNV010000171.1:0-6054 GCA_044358475.1 Pirellulales bacterium
TTTCGCCCGCGGCGATCTGCGCCTCGGCGGGCACCACCTGCACCCAGGCCGGTTCGCCAGCGGGGGCCTTCGTTGTTGCCGACACCTGCTGGGCGGCGGTGGCTTGTGGCTGGTCCTTGGCGGTCGGCGGTTCGGCGCTCGCGCCGAGGCAGTAGAGCCGGGCGCCGGTCGTGAGGTAGATGCGGCCGTTCCAGGCGATCGGCGAGGCCGTGACCTCGTCCTCGTCATCGAGCCGCATCCGATTCACGAACGTCATCCCCTTGGCGGTCGGTTCGATCACGTGCCACCCGCTCGTCGAGCAGATGAAGAGTTTTCCATCAGCCACGAGCGGACTCCCACGAACGATGGTGCCGAGGAGTTTCTGCGGCCGCCCCACTGGTTCGCCCGCGCGAGTGTCGACGACGTGGACCTTCGCCCCGTCATCCACGAAGAAGATGCGGTCGCCCAACCTGACCGGCATCGACCGGCCATCCATGATGCCTTTCTTCTGCCAGTCGACCGCGGTCCCGGTGATATCGCCGGAGCCGGCGGCCGTGAATCGCGTGGCCGACCCCATGGAGGTATTGTCGAGATTCTCCTCGGACTGTGAGATCACGACCGCATCCCCGTCGATGAGCGGAGAGGTGTTGATGCCGCGCCGCGAGAGCCTGAAGTTCCACACCGCCTTGCCCGTGCGCGGCTGCAGATTCCAAACGCTTCCGTCGCTGGAGCCGAAGACGAGGGCGGCCTGGCCGCTGAAGTCTGCGAGCGACGGTGTGCTATAGGTGGTGTCCTCGGGCAGCTCGCGGGTGCCGCTCATCCACCGCACGACGCCCGTCGCCTTGTCGAGCCCGAGAACCCGATGGGCCGGTCGGGCCGTGTCGCCCCACCCGGTTACGACAGCGCTGGCGATGACGAGATCCTCGAATACGACGGGAATGTTCGTTCGCCCACCATAGGTGGAGAGAAACCCAAACTCTTCGTGCAACGAACGCTGCCACTTCGTCTTTCCTGTCGTGGCGTCGATCGCCGTGAATACTCCGCACACGCCGTGGGCGAACACGGTACCGCTCTCCGAGTCGGTGGCGACCGCCGACCAGCCGACCCGCTCGGCCGGCACGTCGGAGAGGTAGACATTGAAGACATTTTCCCAGAGCTTCTTTCCCGTGGCCGCATCGAGGCAGAGCACCTTCTCGGCCTCTTCCTTCGTGTCGGGTTTGTGCCGCACCAGCGTGAACAGGCGGCCCCCCATGATCACGGGCGTGGAGATGCCGCCAGCTTCGTCGTTTTTCCACAGGACATTCGTACCGTCCTCGAGATCGAAACTCGTCACCAGCGGCGGGCCGGCATAGTGGCGGTCGAGATTCGGCCCCCGCCAGTCGGGCCAATCGGCAGCCCGTGCCACGGCGGCGGTGGCCAAGAGCATCAGGATGGCGATGGAGAGCCGACGGACCATGGTGCATTTCCTGATCAAGTTCGCGGGGAAGAATCGCAAGAAGTTTACGGAATGAGTCCGGCGGCTTTGGCGTCGGCAGGCAGTTGCGGATCGACGATGGCCCGTGCTCCTCGGCCTTCGTTCATCCGGCTGGCCACGTCGTCACGAATGCTCTCGATATCGGGATCCCACCAGCGACGGCGGTCAGTCGGGGCAGGAACGTCCAGCGGCCGCACCACGCGCATGCCCACGCCAAGCGCCGGCTCCTCGGTGTACCACCACGGGCTTTTTGGATAGTTGGGATCGACTTCCTTCCATTCCTCGTCCTCCGACCCGCGGCGGGCGGCACTCCGGCACTCCGCCGGCTCGTCGTAATAGGCGCCGCCCCGGACGATTCGCGGCGAGAGGTTCAGGGGCCAATCGATCGCGGCCGCCCAGGCCACCGGCTGCGGCAGCGCCGCCTGGCGGCCGTAGCCCCCTTCCAGCAACTCGTCGACCACCCACTCAGCCGCGTTGCCGTGCATGTCGTGGAGTCCCCAGGCGTTGGGCTGTTTCTGACCGACCGGATGCGTCGTGTCGTCGGCGTTGTCGGCAAACCAGGCGACCTCCGCGAGCGTGTCGGCATCGGCTCCGCTCGACCAGGGCGTCGTCGTGCCGGCGCGGCAGGCATGCTCCCATTCGGCCTCGCTCGGCAGCCGGTAAAACCGCCCCGTCAGGCCGCTCAGCCAACCCGTGTACTGACGGGCAGCAAACTGCGACATCGTGACGGCCGGCTGGAGCGGGTCTTCCCCGTTGGTGAAGGTCATGGTGGGGTCGTAGAGCGCGGACGGCGCGGTGATCGCATCGGCCTGATTGGCATCGGTCACGACGCGGGTACCCGAGGATTGGAGCGTCTTGAAGAGGTCGCAGGCCGCCATGTAGGACTTGTATTCCCGCCACGTCACTTCACACCGGCCCATCCAGACGGGCGCTACGGTCACTTCGAACTGCGGGCCCTCATCGCCGCTGCGCCCCTCTTCATCGGCGGCGCTTCCCATGCGAAACGTGCCACCCGGCACGGGAATCATCCGAAACGTGACGTCGGTCCCAGGGATCGTTTCGTCGTAGGCCACCATCCAGCCCCCCGAAACGCGGATGACAGGACCGTCGCCGGCAGGACGGGCGTCGCCAGAGACAAACCCGGGGAGAGGGTCGGTCGTTGCACCGCAGGCTGGTAGGTGCCCCAGGAGGACCACCAAGAGCGAAACGCAGGCAGGCACCGCAACGAATCGGATGAAAGGCATCGGCGGCTCACAGGGTGGGAAACGCGGGCGGGAATCCAGAACCAAGCCAGGGTTCCAGTGTAATCTGTTCTGGTACGCACTGCCCACATGCGAGATGACCCCGTGGCCCCTCCGAAGCCTACCCAGCCGTCCCCCCCCGCGTCGGGAAAGTCGTCAGGCAAACGCTCGTCCAAGGCAAAGACCCCCGACGCCGGCCACGAGCGGGTGGTCGCGGAAAACCGCAAGGCCCGGCACGACTACGAGATTCTCGACACGCTCGAATGCGGTATCGCGTTGGTTGGCAGCGAAGTGAAGAGCCTGCGGGCCGGGCGCATGTCGCTCGACGAAGGCTATGGCCGGGTCGAGGGCGACGAGCTGTGGCTGCTGGGCTGCGATATTCCCGAGTACGAAAAAGCCAACCAGCTCAATCATAAGCCGAAGCGTCAGCGGAAGCTCCTGCTGCATCGTCGCGAGATCCGCAAGTTTGCCGGCCTCGCGTTCGAAAAGGGGCTGACGCTCGTACCCTTGAAAATGTATTTCAAGAACGGCCGGGTGAAGGTGCTCATGGGCGTTGGCCGCGGCCGCAAGGCTCACGATAAGCGGCAGAAGCTCAAGGCCGACACGGCGCGGAGAGATATTGAAAGTGCCCTCCGCGGCCGGGGCCGCGGAGGGCACTCTTGAGCGAAGACCGGGGCAAAGCCCGATCGCATGAAGACCCTGCAGAGCCCTCCCTGGCTCGTGGCTGATCAGGCCTCGTTGGCACCGACAAGTGCGCCGGTAGACGAGTCAGTGGAATCTTCGGGATGCCACAGGGGCATGCCACGCTGAATCCGCTCAGCCAGAATGTCGATTTTCTGCTTGGAACCGGCAGGCGCCCGCGTGGGAACGAATTCCGGCGTGGTCTGCGGTTCGAAGTTTTCGTCGTGACCGTACAGTTCGATGATTTCAAAAACGTTGCGAATCCGGGCCATCGGAGAGGGCAAAGTCCTTTCTGGGGTGAATGAGGAATCCTTGGACCGAAGCGGCGGCCGGCCGATCCGGCACCGCTCGGGCTATTTTCCGAACAGACGGCATCTGTCGCGGGAGGGCCCGAGGTGAGACGAGCACCGAAAGACAGATGGTCGACGCACACCCCGCGGATGGGAGCGGCAGGAGCCGCATCGGGTGGTGTCCGTGATGACTCTCGCATTATGGACGTCGGCTCACCAGAGTCAAACATTTTTGAAGAAGTTTTTCGGTCGGGAAAAACACGGTTTTTCAGCCCTGATTGGTCGGCATAACCCGTGCCAAGTACCATGGTTCTTTCGCCCGCTCTGGGGCATCGATCGGCTGGTGCCGGTCGCCCGGACTGGTGCCCTCTGGCGGGCAGCGGAGTCGCTGCCCCGGCCGACGGATTCGATGCTGCAGTTCACTGGGTCGATCATCGCATTTCCGGCCCGTGTTTCGTTGGCGGCCTACACGTTCACGATTCTGGCCGGTGGCGTCGTGCTCACGCTCCCGGCTGCCCGGAACCCCGGGGCCGCCCCGATTTCGCTCCTGGATGGACTGTTCACCGCGACCAGCGCCTGCTGTGTGACCGGACTCGTTGTCCGCTCGACGCTCCATGACTTCTCGCTCTTGGGGCAGGGGGTCATCCTGCTGCTCATGCAGTTGGGAGGGCTGGGCATCATGACCATCACGACCCTGGTGGCCTTTCAAGTTGGCGGGCAGGCCACGCTCCACCAGCGGGCCGTCATCGCCGAGACGATGGGAATCAGGTCTGGCCGTGACCTTCGCTGGGTGCCGTTGGCGGTGCTGAGCACGACGCTGACGGTGGAGCTCATCGGCTTCGGCCTGCTCTGCGCGACCACGTGGGGCTCGGCGGCGCCGAGCGAGGTTGTCTGGCGGGCTCTGTTCCACTCGGTTTCAGCCTTCTGCAACGCGGGCTTCGCTCTCGGCGACGACAACCTGATAGCCTACGGCGACAATGCCTCGATGCTGACTGTGATCTGTGCCCTGATCATCGTCGGAGGCATTGGTTTTCCAGTGATCTTCGACGTCCTCTCGCGCTTGCAAAAACACCGCGACTTCTGGCTGCGGCTCCATCTGCAGTCGAAGCTCATGCTGCTGGGCACTGGGATCCTGCTCCTCTTCGGCGCGATGACGTTTGTGGCACTGGAGTGGAACAAGGCACTCGTCGGAGACGCGCTGGCGGGCAGACTCGCCAAGGGGCTCTTCCACGCCACCACCTGCCGTACCGCCGGATTCAACACCGTCGACTACGCGGGCCTGACGAATGCCACGCTCTTCATCACGATCATCCTCATGGCGATCGGGGCCGGCCCCTGCTCGACGGGGGGCGGCTTCAAGGTCAGCACGTTCATGACGCTTGGCATCCGGGCGTGGGCCAGCTTCCGCGGACAGCGGCAGGTCAACTTCGGCGGCCGCACCATCCCCGAGGTTGCGGTCAAGCGGGCCACGGCGACAGCGCTGCTCTTCGCCACCGTCGGCATCGCCGCCCTCGTGAGCCTGCTGGTAGTCGAGGCCGACAACGGCATATCCAGCCGGCCGCGGTGGTTTCTCGATGCCCTGTTCGAGTGCATCTCGGCGCTCGGCACGGTGGGCCTCTCCACCGGTATCACGCCCAGCCTCTCCGAGCCCGGCAAGCTCGTGATCATCGCCCTCATGCTGATCGGCCGACTGGGGCCGATCGGCGCCGTGGCCGCGCTGTCGCGGGAACAGACCGCCTACCAACTGGCCTACCCCGAGGAGGAGCCGCTCATCGGCTGAAGATCCCCATGGCTGCGAAGAAAAAGTTCATCATGCTCGGCATGGGCTCGTTTGGCTCTGCCCTTGCCAAGCGGCTCGCGGAAAACGGCTGCCACGTCACGGGCGTCGACCAGCGGCGGGACCGCCTGGAACTCGTGAAGAACACGATTACCGAGGCGGTGATCGGCGATGCCACCGACCGTGAGGTGCTCGAGAATCTCCCCATCCGCGATGCCACGACGGTGTTTATCTCGCTCGGCGAGACGATCGCGCGATCCCTGCTGGCCACGCTCCACGTGAAGGAGCTCGGTGCCCGCAACGTGATCGTGAAGGGAGTCACGCAGGAGCACGGCAAGATTCTCAAGCACCTCGGTGCCGACCGCGTGGTCTTCCCGGAGCAGGAGGTGGCCCGCGAACTGGCCGACCGCGAGACGTGGCCCAACGTGCTCGATTACCTGCCGATCGATCCCGAGTACAGCGTCGCTGAGATCACGGTGCCGGCGTCGCTCTCGGGCAAGACGCTGGGCGAGGCGAATCTTCGTAGCCGGATCGGTGTGCACGTGATGGGGATCAAGGATCCGATGTCGACGAAGCTGACGATGTTTCCCGACGGCCGGACGATGCTGCTCG
>JBIKNV010000375.1:0-3509 GCA_044358475.1 Pirellulales bacterium
GGCGTTCGACGGCCCCTGGGTCGGTGCTTTCCAGAAAGGCATCGACCTCGGCCGGCGTAGGCGGCAGGCCGGTGAGCGCGAGAGTGAGCCGGCGGATCAGTGTCGCCCGATCGGCCGGCCCGGCCGGTTCGAGCCCCGCCTCGCGGATTGCTGTGAACAGAAACCGATCGATGGCAGTCGCTGACCAGACGGGATGCGCGACGGCCAGAGGCTCGACCCGCCTGACCGGCTGCCAGGCCCAGTGGTCACGGCGATCGGCCAGTTTGGCCGCCCAGGTTTCAGCGGCGAGATCCTCGGCCGCTGCTGGCTCAGCCGGCAGGCCAGGCAGACCGAGCGCCACCCAGCGGGTGAGATCGGCAATGTCACGATCAGCGAGCCGGTCGGCTCCCTGCGGCATTTCGCGGTCGGCCACCTCATGCCGCACCAATTGCAGCAGCAGGCTGTTGTTTGGCTCGGCAGCATCAATGACGGGCCCGCTGTCGCCACCGGCGGCGAACCCGGCCTGGGAGTCGAGCCGCAGGCCGCCTTCGGCCATGTCGCCGGCATGGCATTCAAAGCAGTGCTCAACGAGCAGCGGCCGAACCCGCGATTCGAAGAGATTCTCCGGAGGCACCGCGGCCGCGAGCGGGAGCCGTGACCCAGCTGCGGCCACTGCCGCAGCCAAGCGCAGCCATCGGTTCAAACTGTTGGACCGGAAGTACCGCATCAAAACGACACCCACGCGACAGCAAACCACTCCCGCCTATTTTCTACATTTCGGTATTCTCATCTACAATCTGCTATTTTCGCAAATTGTTTTCTTCAAGATTCTGCCCGATCGCCGCCGCCAGTTGCCGGGTACATTGCTGAACCGCCGGGAGCCCGGCCAAAAACACGCGCACAGGCACAGAAGGATCCGCACGCATGAAAATCATCCGCTGGCTCTCCGCCGGCCGGGAGCACCTCGGCCGGTTGCATGACGACGGCACCACGACGCTGCTTGAGGGCGAGCTCTTCGGCCCCCTCCGCGACACTGGCACGCCGGCGACAGTCGAAAAACTGCTCGCCCCGGTCGAGCCCCGCGACATCCTCTGCATCGGCCTCAACTACAAGAAGCATGCCGCCGAGAGCGGGGCGGAGCCGCCCGCCCACCCGGTGCTCTTTCTCAAAAACTCTGGTGCCGTGCAAAACCCGGGCGACCCGATCGTGCTGCCCCGCCGGCTCCGCAGCGACGAGGTCGACTACGAGTGCGAATTGGCCGTCGTGATCAGCAAGCGGTGTCACAACACTGCCCGCGCAGATGCGCTCGCGCATGTCCTCGGCTACACGTGCGCCAATGACGTCTCAGCCCGCGACTGGCAGAAGAAGGGCGGGGGAGGGCAGTGGTGTCGTGGGAAGACGTTTGCAACGTTCTGCCCGCTCGGCCCCGCGCTCGTCACCACCGACGAGATTCCCGATCCCAACCAGCTCGGCATCCGCACGATCCTCAACGGCAAGACGATGCAGGACTGGCACACGAGCGACATGATCTTCGACGTGCCGACGCTGATCGAGTTTCTGTCGGCCAGCATGATCTTGAACCCGGGCACGGTGATCCTGACCGGCACACCGCACGGCGTCGGCTTCGCCCGCACCCCACCGGTGTTTCTCCAGCCCGGCGACAGCGTGACCGTCGAGATCGACGGCATCGGCCAGCTCACGAATCCCGTGGTCGAGGAAGTCTGACGCACGCCCAGCCGCCTGATGGCTGTGACGCAGGTGATCCTCACACCATTGCCACGGCGCGGATCGGTGAGCCATCGCGGCCGGCGAAGTTGAGCGGGAAGCCGATGAACGTGATCGCATCGGGCACCTGGTCGAGATGGGCCAGCGATTCGACCACCACGATCTCGGCCTCTTTGGCCAACAGGATATGGTGCACCTCGTACCAGTCACGGCTCGGCGTGGGTGTATCCATGCCGAGCATCCGGATGCCGCAGCTCACGAGATAGCGGGCGGCCTCCTGCGTCAGCGACGGAAAGTCGCTGTAGAAATTGTCGGCCCCAAACTGCCGATGCCAGCCGGTCTCATAGATGATCTTTGCGCCGCGCGTCAGCACCGCCTCGTGACGCTGGAAATCCTCCGGGGTGATCTCCTCCCGCGGCTCCTTCGGGATCCGCAGCACGGTCGCCGGCCCGTAGAACCAATCGAGCGGCATCTGGTCGAGCGTCTTGCCGTCGTCGAGGAAGTGATACATCGCGTCGAGATGGGTACCCTGATGGGTCGACATCGACACGTGCGTGATGTTGTAGCGGAGCGTCGCCGTCGTGCCGTGGGGCACGATCGACAGCTTTGGATCCATCGGAAAGGTCTGCTGCCCGTGGACGAGTGGATGGGAGAGATCGACAAGTGGCATGGCACGGTTCCTGTCAGGCTCGGGGCTCAGCCTCCGGTGATTGGCTTGGAGGCATAGGGTTCGCGGCCGACGAGCAGGCTTGTCATGCCGAGGTCGGCCACGAGATTGGCACCGGTGATCGCCCGGGCCGCATCGGAAAGGAGAAAGACGGTGGCGTCGGCAATCTCCTCTGGCTCGATAGGCCGGCCACCGGGAATCTGCGACTGCCAATAGTTGAGACAGGCCTGCTCGCTGGGCGCGGCGGCGACAAGACCTTCCCAGATCGTGGTGCGACAAAGGCCGGGGGAGAGGAGGTTGACCCGTACGCCGTGCGGGGCCAGTTCCACCGCCGCCGCCTTGGTGAAGCCGACCATGCCATGCTTGGCCGCGTCGTACGGCGCCGCGCCCGCGACAGCCGCCAGCGTGTGTGTGCTGGCGATCTGCACGATCGCCCCGCCGGCCGGCTGCTGGGCCACCATCTGCCGGGCAGCATATTGCGTTAGAAAAAACGAACCCTTGAGGTCGATGTCGAGCACGCGGTCCCACTCCGCTTCGCTCACCTCCAAAAAGGGCTTCACGAAGTTGACGCCGGCATTGTTGACGAGGCCGTCGATCCGGCCGAACTCGGCAACCGCGGCCTGACAGAGTCGCTCGAGATCAGTCATCCGTGAGACGTCGGTTGCGACGGCAACGGCGATGCCGCCGGCGGCGACGACCTCGGCAGCGAGGGCGTCGTTCTCCGCAGCCTCGCGGTCGGCGAGCACGACCCTCGCGCCCGCCGCGGCGCAGCCGCGAGCAATCGCCCGGCCCAGCCCACGGGCGGCGCCCGTCACAATCACGACCCGATTTTCAAGACTCTGCATGCTGGCCTCCTGCGGGCAGCAGTATAAACAACACGACTTCTTCGCTTAGAGGACGACTCCATGAGACTGCCCGCCCCGCCTCAGCAAGCGGACAGGGGCGACCCCTTGGCAGGGCTACCCTGGTGATAGACACGGGTTCCATTCATGGGGGCAGGTCAGCTCTCTACTGGATTCCTTGGCCCGAGAACGCAATCCAAAGCGATGCCGCATGGATTGCACAGATAACCAGATTCCACCACGGAACAGGATTCTTCCAATCCGCAACAAAAAATACGGTCAGCATCTTGTAGAGA
>JBIKNV010000323.1:0-3927 GCA_044358475.1 Pirellulales bacterium
ACCTCGGAGCAGGTCGTGCTGGAGGTTGACGAGGATTATCAGGGCACCACGGAACACCATGCTCGGCACGACAGCGAAGTGAACGTGGCTGGCTGGGATCTCCAGGATCTCAAGATGCAGGCCGACGAGGACCACCTCGCCGTGGGCGACGGCATGCGAAATATTTCCCGGATCGTCACGACCGTTCAATTCCAACGCCGCAGCTGGCAACTTGTCTGGCAGATGCTCTTTCCGATGCTGGTCATCGTGTCGATGATCTGGTCGATCTTCTGGATCGACATCGAGGCGCTCGCTGACCGGCTCAACGTGTCGTTCATCGGCATCCTGACGATCGTCGCCTACCAGTTCGTCGTCATGGACAACATGCCGCGAATGTCCTATCTGACATTCACCGATACGCTCCTGCTGGTGTCGTTCGTGACGATGTCGGCCACGATCCCGCAGAGTCTGTTCATCCACTCGCTCGTCCGGCAAGGACGGCAGCACGACGCGATGACGATCGACCGCGTCTGTCGATTGTGGTTCCCGATCGTCTACACGCTGCTGGTGACCGCCACGTTCGCCGGGTACCGGCTGATGTAGCCCGACAGGGCTACCGCACCACCGGTGCCGTCGCTGCGGCGGTGATGATCTGCGGCCGCGCGGCGAGGCGAACCTGGTCGATCGTGGCGGCCAACTCCTCGACGATGCGATCATCGAAGGGTCCCACCTGAACACCGTAGACCCGACCGCGGGTATCGAGGATGGCGACGCTGGGAACGCCCTTCACCAGGCCGAACTGCTGATCCATCGTGTCACCGAAGTCGAGCCACACCGGCAGTTGCGGCGACTCCTTGCGGATCCGCGCCCGCACCACCGGATGCATCGGCTTGGGCACTTCGGCGAGGCAGGCCACCGGGATCGCATGGACGTCGGGCACGCGAACCTCCGCGGGCCAGCCGGGGAGGCCGGTCACCGGTTGTTTCGTCCACTCGGCGTCGCTCGCCGAGGCGGCGGTGGGATGAAAGCGGACATGAAGTTTCTTGCCGAGGTCATGGGCCGCCTCGGCCCCCTTCCGTTCGGCAAACACGAGCACGACCACGTCGCCGAGCAGGGCGCCGGTTTCCCGCCGCGTGCGAAACTGGTCTTCCAAGGCGATATTCACCACTCGGCCGCTGGTGTCCGCCTGTGCTGGCCGCTCGAGACTCCCTGCCATGATGGGCCATGCCGCGGAGGAAGCGAGGAGGATGCGGGCGAAAAACCGTCGCGAATGCGAGCAGGTCGACATGGTGTTACCGAAAACGGGTGGCGGGGGCTCGAGACGGTGGGGAGGTACCACGCCTGCCGGGGCGGGCACAAGGTGGCTTTGCAGCCATGGCCACCATCCTCACTCGTCGGCCGACTCACCCCGCCGTAGTATCGCCAGCACCACCGGCAGGAAGACCAGCGACGTGAGCGTGCAGGTCGTCACTCCCAGCGTGAGCACCCTGCCCAGACTCTCCAGCCCCTTGTGGCTGGCCACCATCAGCGCACCGAAGCCGAGGATCGTCGTGAGTGCGTCGACCAGCACGGCATTGGCAGTCGAGGCACTGATCGAATACGGGCCGGGCCGCTCCAGCGCGTCGTGCACGATATGCACGCCATAATCGACGGCAATCCCCAGGATCAGCGGAATGCCGATGAGGTTGGCTGGGTTGAGATCGATGCCCACCAGCCCCATGAGGCCCAGCGTCTGGGCCATACCGATGGCCAGGGGCAGGCCGGCCAACAGGGCATAGGTAATGCTGCGGAAGTCGAGCCACAGCACGACCATGATCACCACCAGAGAATAGAGGGCGGCCTGCTCGTAGCTCTGCTTCATCTCAAGCGACGCCTCGTACGCCTGCAGGGGATTGCCGGTGGCCCGCGGGTCGACGCTCCGCACGTCCTTCACAAACTTCTCCAGCGACTCGAAGTTCCAAATGTCGCCGCGGCCGTAGATCTTGAGCAGGTGCTTGCCGCTTTGTCCCACGAACCGCTCCACGAGGCTCGGGGGGAGGTCGTCGAGGGCCGGCGGCTGGGGATTGGCGACGCCGGCGAGCGCATGGAGCCGACTGAGCAACTCTCCGGCCGACCGTTGCTGAAACGCCGCCAACGCCCGAAAGCATTCCTCCGGGGGCATCCTTCGCAACGCCTCGCGGGTCCGCTCCAGATGCCAGGCGGTTCGCAGTCCGGCGGGCCGCTTGGCCGCCTCCGACTGGGCCCAGGCGAGCGTCTCACCGAGGCTGTCGAGACGATCGACCGGGATTTCCGGAGGCCGTTCCGGTAGCGTGGCAAGCCGCTCGTGGATCCGCTCGATGATCGGCTGTTTGAGATCCTCGTCGACCGGCAGGAGCGAAGCGATCTCATCCACCCGCTCCACGCTCGGCAGATGCTGCAGCGCCTCTTTGCGGGCCAGGAGTTCCTCCCGGGAATCGGTGATCGAGAGGGCATACCACACGCTCTGATCACATTCCTCAAGGAGCTTCTTCTCGACGGCCACGCTCTCCAGGCCGTCGGCCTGCAGGTTGAGCAGGTTGTGGTCATACTTCAGTTCGTGCAGGCCCGACGCGATGGCGAGCGTGGCGGCCATCGAGGCGAGTGCGACAAACCGCGGAACCTTGAAGATCGGCGCCAGCCAGGCGTGCACGGGCACCGGCTGGGGAATGTGCTTCCCGAAGATGCTTCGATCGACCAGCGCGATCACGGCCGGCAGCACGAGCAGTTCCGCGGCGGCGCAAAGCAGGATGCCGCCGGAGGCGATCGTCCCCAGTTCCGCCACTCCGACGAAGCTCGTGAGTGAGGCCGAGAAGAAGGCGACCGCCGTGGTGATGGCGCCGGTGAGGATGCTCGACCCGACCGCGCCGCTGGTCTCCAGCAGTGCGGCCTCGCAGTCGAGCCCCCGCCGACGGCCCTGGAGATAGCGGGCTACGTAGTAGGTGCCGTAATCGATGCCGACGCCGATCATCGTCACAGTGAACGTGACGCTCAGGATGTTGAGATGCCCCACGCTGGCGGTGGCCCAGGCGAACGCCCAGGCCATGCCGATCACGAGCACCCCGTTGGCCAGCAACGCATGCCGCACGCCGCCAAAGCCGGCCATGATCACCAGGACCACGGCCGCCAAGGAGAGGCCGCTGGCCCAGACCATCGACTGCTGGCTGGTCCGCATCTCGTCGTCTTCCATGATCGGCAGGCCGGTGAGGCCGATCGTCGCGGCAGGATGGCGGGCGGCTACCTCGTCGATGATTCGTCGCAACTCGTCGGTAGCCGCTGCCGTGCCAGCAAACCCGCCTTCAGTCTTGGCGAGTCGCAGGAGCACGAAGCCCAGCTGGCCGTCCTTGGCAAGAAGGTGCTCGCTGGAAAGATCGCGAAGCGTCGACAGCGACTCGGGCATCTGCGGCCATGGCGAGGGAACGGCCGCGGGTGAGGCCGTACGGTTGGCCGGATCGACGCCGGCCAGCAGGCTTTCTGTGTAGCGTTCGAGCACGGCGGCTGGGGCTTCGTCACGGGAACCGGCCTGAGGCGTCGCGCCGGCCACCATCTGCCCGGCCATGCCGGCCACCATCGACCCGGCCTTCAGCTGGGCCCAGCCGCCGTCGATGATCGGTTGCGTCTGCTCGACGAACCGCTCGATGGCAGCCAAGTCGGCTGGCGAGAGGTAGTGCAGCCCCTTGCCACGAATCGCCGACCGGTCGACCTCATGGAGCACCGCATGAAACAGGTCGTCTCGGCGGCCGGCCTCGAGAGACACCTCCTCGAGCACCCGGATGACGTCCTCACGCGACGGCCCCTCCACCACGATCACGGCATCGTCGTCGTCACCGAACTCCGCGATGTAGTCGATCCACAGTTTGTTGTATTCGCTCTCCGGATCGAGCAGGTCGACGCGGCTCACCTTGTAGCCGAGGTTCTTGGCGGCGTAGATGC
>JBIKNV010000023.1:0-14879 GCA_044358475.1 Pirellulales bacterium
TGATCACTGCGGGCACCTGCAGACACCACTTCGTCCAGGCCACGAACCCGCGGCTCAACAGGCTCTTGGGCGGCGCACCCGCTAGGGCGGTCGCGTCATCTGAGCGGGGCGTGGCCTGGTCGTAGTCGCTATCCATCGATGTTCCATTCGACTGCCGGTGCTGCCGGCGGCTGTGTCTGAGTCGGCGATCGTAGGAAACCTGCGCAGCGGGGCCAAGCCACGCTCGCCCGCATGATGGCAAGTCGGGCAGGCTGGGCAACCACCGAAAAAACGACCGGAATGACTGGGCCGAACCATCGTCCCAGGCCGAAAAGTCTCTCGGCAGAGAGAGAGCGGATCGGTCGCCGCTCGATGCGCTGCATGCGGGGGGGAGTATGACTTCGCGGATGTTGCCGGCCATGCTGGCCGGTGTCGGGATCGTCTGGTTCATCACGGGAGCGGCCGTGGCGGAGGAATCGGTCGCCTCCGATTCGTTCGCCGCGTTCGTCGCCGATGGAGGTTCATCAAGCCACGCGGCCCGCCGCGCAGCGCTCGAAGCGTTGCCCTTGGAGCGGATCGGCGAGCCCCACCGACAGCACGTGGAGCGGTGCCTCCGCGAAACCACGCTCTACCGCCACCTCCCCACAAAGATGTTTGCCTGTGATGGCGAGCTGCTGGCCTTCTCGCTCCACAAGCCGGAGGCGATCGTCGACATCTGGCGGGTGCTGGGCATCAGTCGGCTCGCGCTTGATCCGGCAGGCCCCGAGCAGTGGCGGCTCAGTGATGGCTACGGCACCGTCGGTGGACTGCGGCTCGTCTATCGGGAACACCATGGCCAAACCGGCCTCATGGTGTTTCATGGGCGAGGCGCCTACACCGGCCCGCTCGCACCGCGGACACTGTCAGGATCGTGCGTGCTCCTGGTCCGCCATGCGTCGGCCGGCGTCAACGCCGCTGGTCGAGAGCAGCAGACGATCGAGATCGATGCCTTCGTCGACATGGATGGCAAAGGGCTGGAACTCGTCACCCGCACCTTGCATCCGCTGATCGTCCGTTCGGCGGCGGCAAACCTCCATGAGATCTGCCTCTTCATGAGCAGCCTGTCGCAGGCGGCGGAAACCAACCCCGAGGGTGTGGTGCGGCTCGTGAGCCGGCTGCCGCGAACCGAGCCGGCCGACAAGGAATCACTGGCCGGCATCGCACGGGCCGCCGGCCGCGGCCGGGTGCGAACGGCCGCCGCCAGCGACGAAGAGCACGTGCAGGCCGAACTGGCCGCCCGCTGGTTGCCCAACGAAAAGGCTCGTTGAGCAAAAGAGCCACTGCCAGGTAAGGCCTGGAGGGCCGCTTTTCTTCCGGCCGGGAGGCCGGCACGCTCACTACCGGATTGCGTCGGTCGCTGATGGTGGCGCGGTCGCCAATCGCGGCCGGGCTTCCGTCGCCACCATGTAGGGCCGCTTGTATTCAGGCATGTAGCCTTTGGCGCCGCGGACCGACACCTGCTGCCCCACCAGCGGCGCAAGATTCACACCGGGCGACGGCGCGACGAAGGCCACGACGTTGTTGTTGCCGTCGACAACCGCCCAGCGTGGCGCGTCGGGCCGCCGCGATACCACCGTCGCGAGCCGCCCGGTCGTCTCCATCTGCTCCGGGGGCGTCCACGTCGGTTGCCCATCGGCCGGCACGCCGCCCGGCAGCACACCAGGACGGACGGGCCGCGATCCGATCTCCGAGAGGCTCGACCACATGCCACCCAGTCGCAGGGGCGAGGGGTCGCCACCGGTGTTGGCGATCATCGCCCGGTGGCGCGATTGGATCGACTCGAACCGCGCGAGGCGGGCATCGATGGCTTCGGCGCGGAGCCGGTCACCCTGAGTTACCGTCCGCTGGGCGGCCAGCCGCAGCCGTTCCCGGAGCGGTGCCAGATTCCACGCTTCGCTCGGACCCGACACGGCGAGCGAAAGAGCCAGATCGATGTCGGTCAGTTCGTCACCGGAGGCCGCAACCGCACCGCTGACCGCCACGGGCGCAGCAGGGGCCGTGGGATCGAGCACGCTGGTGCCCAACGGCAGCCAGCCCGAAAAGAGACGCTTCGCCATGGGCATCGGCCCGAGGGCCTGGGGTGGTGTCGAATCAACCAATGCGGGTGTCTCGCCGGCGGCCGGGCTCTCAGCTGTCTCGCCTGCTGTCGCAATCACTTCCGCCAAGGCATCTCCCGCTTCGCGCAGTGCCGCTGCAGCCTCGGCGGCAACGGCAGCCGTCTCGGCTTCGGCGACCGCATCGACCGGAGGTGGTGGCGCGAGCTCCGGAGGCAACGCGACATCAGTGGCCCGCACCCACCGATACTCGCCGGCAGGCGGCTCGATCCGCGCCCAGAGGCCGGCATGCCGGCCTGCAGGAATTCGCACCATCCCCAGCACCCGCACCCGCTCACCCGCCTCGAGCCGCACCTGGGCAACGTGCCGCAGATCGTTGAGCTGCGACCCGACTCGTGAAACCGCACCATCGGTGATGATCACGCCGACGAAGCTGTCGCGGGAATCTTTGGCCGGCTCCTCACTACCATCGTCGGTGGCAGCCCCGTCATCGAGTGCGTCCACATCGTCGACGTCGGCGGCCCGCAGCCAGCTGAAGCTGCCTTGCACAGGACGCACGGCGCAGTACCCCGCCGGATCAATGGCCCACACCTCGACGGTGTCATCCCGTTGCAGCCGCTCGGTGGGATAGAAATCGTCGCTCGGCCCGGCGCGGAGATAGGTGTGATCGGCGGTGACGCGGACGCTCAGGGGGAAGCGGTCGTCCCCGGCATCATCGCCGACGGCTGCGGAGCAGAACCCGCAGGCAACGAGCACGACGATGATTCGCTGTCGCATCAGCATGGGCGCCCGGTGTCACACGATCCCGAGGAAAACGGGCGGGAGAATGAAGATCGCGGGAGGCGACGTCAAGCCAGGCTGGTTGGGCCATGACGTGCAGACCAGACGACGAGAGCGGATCCAGCACACGTGTGTCGCCGGCTCGGGGGCGGCAAAAGTCTCGTCGCGGGGCGAGGATACGCCCAATGCTCCTCGAGCGTTCGCCGACCCCCTCGCCTACCTTTCTCAGTTTTTTAGATCTTCACTACCGCTATGCTGATTGCGGTCTAAGGCCGGCAAGCGGAGCGAGGCCAGGATGGCTCGCTCCGCGTAAAAAACGACGCGTAGACGAGGCTTGGGCTTCCTCGTCTACGCGTCCGGTGCAGGCTGGCGGACACCAGCCAGTCACCTCGTCTTGTAAACCACCTCCACCCGATCCTCAATCCGTGAATTTTCAGCCGCCGCCCCTCCCTGCCGACGGGCCAAAGGAGGCAAAACAGGATAACTCTTTCGGGGGGGTATCCTGCGCCAGGATGGTGATCGGGGCAGGCTGCGTCGACACATCCGTCGCCCATGCATGCTTGTGCCAGCATGCAGTGCCTGTGACCATCGCCGGGCGACTGCTGCGGCGGTCTTCTACCAGCGGTCGGTGGGCCGCTCGAGCACTTCGCGCAGCACCACGGCCTGCCGGATCGTTTCCGGGTCACGAAGCAATGCCACCAGCGGCGGCCGCGCGGCCGGCTGCGCAGGCTGTACTGTTCCTATGTCATCACCGCGCGGGGGCGCAGCGTGCGCGAGGTCGTTGGCAAACGCTTTGTCCACATGCCGGGCGATATCGGTAGCGACGACCGGTGGCTGCAACACATTGGTCGCTGCCGGCCCTGGCAGCGGCGGGGGTGTCACGACCGCCTCAGCAACGCGGGGAGGCTCGCCGGTGCCACGATCGCGTCTGGCTTCCGCACGTCGCCGCACCCGTTGATCGGGCGGACGAGTCGCAGACGTTTTCTGCTGCTCGTCGGCCTGCGATCGGCCACTGCGACGGTCCGTCAGAAATTCCTCGATCTCTTTCTGGAGCCGCTCCCGGTTTGGGAGCGGTTGCTCCGCGGGCGGCGCCGGCTTCACGACGATCACCGGCTCACGCCCCTGCGGAACCCGCCGGAACAGGGCGAACACCTGCGAGAGAATCCAGAATCCGACGAACAGCGCCGGCAGGAGACCTTCCAGCCAATCGAGTCCGGCGGCAAGAACGACAAAGGGCATATCGGCTACTCGCTGCGGAGAGTCTCGGGGTTCAGCCGGACGGGTTCACGTCGTGCTCGCCGCGGTGGGTACCTGCCCCGTCGCGATCGTCTGCCGCATGTTCGTGTCGGCCTGCAGATTCTTCAGCTTGTAGTAATCAAAAATGCCCAACTGGCCGGTGGCGAGCGAATCAGCCACGGCCTTGGGCACCTCCGCCTCGGCATCCACGAGCGCCGCCCGGCTCTCCTCGATGCTGGCGATCATCTCCTGCTCCTTGGCGACGGCCATCGCTCGCCGCCCTTCGGCATTCGCGCGGGCCACGCGGGTGTCGGCCTCGGCCTGATCGGCCTGCAGGCGGGCACCGATGTTGGCGCCCACGTCGATGTCGGCGATGTCGATCGAGACGATCTCGAAGGCCGTGTTGGAATCGAGCCGGCGGGCGAGCACCGTCTTCGAGATCACGTCGGGGTTCTCCAGCACGTCAGTATGCCGCTCAGCCGAGCCGATCGCCGACACGATCCCCTCGCCGACGCGGGCGATGATCGTTTCCTCCGTGGCGCCGCCGATGAGTTGGTTGAGGTTCGTGCGAACCGTCACGCGGGCCCGCACCTTGAGTTGAATGCCGTCCTTGGCCACGGCATCGAGCGAATCACGGCCACTTTTCTTGCCGGGGCAGTCGATGACCTTGGGATAGACGCTCGTCTGCACAGCCTCACGAACATTGCGGCCAGCCAAATCGATGGCGGTGGCCAATTTGAAATCGAGTTCGTCGATCTTCGCCTTCTTGGCGGCGATCAACGCCTGCACCACCAGAGGCACACGGCCCCCGGCGAGATAGTGGGCCTCCAGCGCCTGCCCGGTAATTCCCGAGTCGTCACCGAGCCCCGCCTGCACGGCCATGATCTTGCTTCGCACGATGACGGTGGGGTTCACCTTCTTGAAACTCATCGCCACGAGGTCGAAGAGGCCGATGCCGGCGCTCGAGGCGTAGGACTGCAGCCACAGCCGCAGGTAGCGGGCCAGCAGACCGAAGACAACAAGCAGGGCGAGAATGCCCAGCCCCAGAAGAATCAACGTCGGCATGACGACACTCCACACGGATTCCAGAAGCTGGCGAACGCTGCTGCGAAATCGTGAACGAACGCATACGCAGACCCGCGCGAGCCGGCCACGTGGCCGGGGCTTTCGCCGGATGTGCTCTCGACAAGAGTTGTTCGGGGGTGAGCCACAGTCAAGCGCGAGGTGGGTCAAACTCCTCGAATTCGAATGTTTCCAGCACGGGCGAGAGGGGCGAACCGGTCTCTCGGCCGTCGGGCAGCGTGTCTTGTTGCCCCGTGTCGCGATCGATGGATTCCGACTGGAACGGTTGCGCAGGCTGGCGATCAGCCCGCCGCACGACCAGCGACATCCCCTGCACGCCCACCACCTCGACGGCGGTGCCGGCGGAAATCGGCCCGCTCTCGCTCATTGCCTCGACCACCAGGTCACCAATCTCGACAGTGCCCCAGGGCAGCAGTTCGCCCACCGCGTGACCACCGCGGCCGACGAATTCCCGTAGCTGCCGCCGCCGCGTCGCCCCGGGCAGCACGTCGCTCGGATCGGGGGGAGGCGGCAGGACCCGACGACCGAGCGGCGTCTCGGGAAACCAACGAAACGCCAGGGAGAGCACCGTCGGGATCGCCAGCACGGTGATCGCCAGCACGGTCATGCCCGGGAGGGCACCCAACTCGAGGAAGGCCGTGCCCACCGCCGTGAGGATCGCGGCCACACTCACGAACCCGAGGATGCCGCCCGATGGAATGAATACCTCGAGCATCATCACGGCCAGCCCGACGAGAAGCAGCACGGCCACCCAGATCGTCGCGGTCATGGTGCGCCCCTCCGGCCCCGATTCATGGCGTCAACGACCGGACCAGTAGCCGCCGTCCTCGCACCTCGACCACCCGCACCGGCGTACCGGGCTCGATGAGCCCGCCGTCGGCGATGACATCACGGATCGTGCCGGTCAGCCGCGCCTTGCCAGCCGGGGCGAGTCGGGTGGTGGTCATGCCCTCAACGCCAAGGAGATCATCGAGGTGCTCGAGTTCGAGCGTCTGGTCGTTGGCGGTGGGGGGCGGCAGCAGCACATGCCGCAGCACGGGCGTTGACGGGAGCCAGCGCCGAGCCACGGCCGCAACAACCCCGACCCCAACGGCAGCACCCAGCACGCCCAGCAGCGACCATTGGAGCTGTCGGATCTGGTAGTCGTTGGCCGGCACGACGAAGGTCTGACTCGCCAGCACGAGCGACGCAATGACCAGCAGCCCGCCCCCGAGCCCGAGCACACCGAATCCCGGGAGCACGAAAATCTCCGCCGCGATGCAGAACACACCCGCGGCAAACAGCATCACTTCGAGCCAGCCGGCCGTCCCGTTCAGGTACTGGCTCCAGAAATAGATGATGAAGGCCACCATCGCCACGAACCCGCCGAAGCCCAAGCCCGGCGTGTGCAACTCGATGTAGAGCCCCGCGCCGCCGATGAGCAAAAGCAGCCAGGCCAGGCTCGGGCTGGCCAACGCATCGAGCAGGGTGTCGCTCCACCGCGGCTCGGCCAGCGGAATGTCATCGGTGAGCCCATACACATCCCGCAGGCCGCCGAAACCGTCGACGAGATGGGAGACCAGGCCCAGCGGCTCCGCCGTCTGACCGGTCAGTCGGATCGGACCAACGCCGACGCGGCCTCCAACCTGCCAGGTCTCACGGTCATCACGGGCGGCCAGTTCCTCGTTACTGAAATACTCGATGCGGCCGGTGGCTGCCTGCATGGCCCGTTCCACGCTGATGCCGGGCACGGCCAACGCCACCGGCAGCGACCACGTTCGACCCCGCCGGCTGGCGACCCCCTCCCGCCAGGCCACGGCGACGGCCTGCGCCTGCCGGTCGCTGAGCATGGCAGCACCTTCGCCTCCGAGCACGGCGTCGGAATGCATGACCAGGTCGTCGCAGGCCAGCGCCACGAGCGCCGCATCGGCGCGGGCCTCCCGCGGCACATAGGCCACTGTGTGGACTCTAGCCGGATCGAGGTCGGCCAGCCAGTTGGCGAGCACCAGACTCTGTTCCGCAGCTCCACCGGGGCTGTCGATCCGCAGGCAGAGCAGCGTCGCCCCCTCGGCCAGTGCCTCGCTGAGCCGCGCCTTCGTACGGGCAGTCGTATCGGCCGTGATCGGGCCGCTCATCACGACGACCGCCGGACGCCAGCCACCGTCAGCACCCGGATCCATCTGCAGCGATGCTTCCTCGATGCCGAGACCGCGGGCCAGTTCGGCAGGCGTGTTTCCCAAGCGGGCGACGAAGCCCAGCTCACGGCTGCGACGGCCGGTGAGTTGCAGCGGCACCGGCGCCACGTCCTCGGTCTGGAGCACAGCGACAGTCTCGCGCAGCCGAGGCAGGTCGGCCGCCTCGACGTACTGCTCGCCGTCTTCGGTGGAGGCCCGCACCAGGTTCGCCGCCGGGTCGAGCAGGGCCATGGCCACCGCGGCCGGAACGGTCCTGCGCCGCAAGGCAATCTCACGGTAGGCCGCTCGCATGGCATCGTCGACGAGCGGCTCGTCGGCGTTGGCCGGACCCAGCACCGCGTCGGCGGCCATCACGATTTCTTCGCAGGCCAGCGCCACCAGCACCGCATGACCCTCGACGCCCCGCGGCAGAAACGCCACCGTCTTCACGCCAGAGAGTCGGCTGTCGGTGAGGAACCGGGCCAGATCGAGGGAACGCCCGAAGTCGCTTCCCACATGGCCGTCGTCATCGGGGGCGTCGAACCGGAGCACGAGCAGGCCGCGGGTCTTCGGATCGGCCTTCAACATGTCGAGGTGCCGCAGGATCGCGGCCTCGAGCTGGGTATCGCGGGTGCCCGTGATCGGCAACTGAAGCGCGAGCATCACAGCGGGTGGACTGCCATTGGCACCATCCATCGCTGATGCGGGACACGCCACCAGGCCCGCCGCGAGGACGACGAACCAAGCCCACAAGCCCATATGCCGCATGTGCATCACCACTCCGGAATGTTGATCGCAGCGACGGCCAGTGTCCACAGTCGCAATTCTAAAACGCTCCCTCCGCGAGTCAAAAAACAGCCCTGGCCGACGCCCGCTATACTGCGGACCATGACATCTTCCTCTTCCGCTGCGTCTCACTCGCCGCTCACGTCCGCTCTGATCGACCTCGTCGGCACGAAGGCCCTGAAACGGGGCACCTTCACGCTCGCCTCGGGAAAGACCGCCTCGTATTATCTCGACGCCAAGCAGGTCGTGCTCGACGCCCATGGCTCGATGCTCGTCGGCAAGGCAGTTCTCGAGCGGCTGGAATCGCTCGGCAGCCTACCACAGGCGGTCGGTGGCATGTCGATCGGCGCCGACCCGGTCACGAGCGCCGTGGTGACGATGGCGGGCGTGGCTGGCCTCCCACTCAAGGGCTTCATGGTTCGCAAGGAAGCCAAGGGCCATGGCATGCAACGATTCGTTGAGGGCCCGGTGGAGCCGGGCCAACGGGTGGTGATCGTGGAGGATGTGATCACGACCGGCGGGTCGTCGCTCGTGGCCATCGATCGCGTCCAAGAGTTCGGGCTCGTGGTCGAGCGGGTCGTGACGGTGATCGACCGGCTCGCCGGCGCGGCCGACGCCTTGGCCGCCCGCGGCATTCCCTTGGAATCACTCGTCACGATTCGGGACTTGGGCCTTTCGCCGGAGTAGGATTGCCTCCATGAAGGGGCTTGTTCGGATCGGCGTGGCGGGAATGCTCGCGGCCGTCGTCTCGGCGGCAGCGGCCGCAGGGCCGACCGACGACAAAATTGCCGAATTGATCCGGCAGCTTGGCGACCCCCAGTATGGCCGCCGCGAAAGAGCCGCTGCTGAGCTCGACAGCCTCGGTGCGGCGGCCATTGACCAACTGCTCGCCGCGGCCGAGATGAGTGACGATCTCGAAGTCGCCCTGCGAGCGAGTTGGCTGGTGGAATCGATCCCCGTCGATGATCCCGGCGATGCCGCAGAGGCCCGCAGCCTGTTGCAGGGCTACAAGGCCAAGCCGCTGGCCGAACGGGTCGTGACGATGCACTGGCTGCTCAGGCTGGATGACGAAGCCGGCATCACTCCCCTCACCCGCATCGCCCGACTGGATCGTGATGCCGCCGCATCACGCGTGGCCTCGGCCCTGCTCGCCCGTGAGTGGACTCCCGGCGACCCTGCCTGGCCCGGTATCGCCGAGCGGGTCACGATGGCCTTGGGCGGCAGCCAGCGGCCGACGGCCCGCCTGCTCGCCAGCCTCGTCGCCTTCAGCCAGGCTGACTCGATCGAGGGCCGCCTGGCGGCCCTCGACACGGCCCGCGACGTGGTGGCCTTGCTCGACCGGAGCCGGCCGGCCGATGTCGATGCGGCTGGCAAACCCACAGACGACGAGAGCGACAGTTCCGCCGCCATCACCGGGGACCTCGGCCGCGCGACGCAACGTCTCTTCGAACGCAGCCTCGTGCTGATGCTCGTCGAAACCGGCCGCACGAAAGAGGCCCGCGGCATGCTCCGCACAGTGTTCACGGAATTCCTTGCCCGCGGGGGTGATGACACACTCCAGACCGCCTCCAACATCGCCGATACACTTGTCTGGGCTGCCGCCCACGGCCTGCCGGAGGCGGTCGATGATCTGCCGGCTGACGGCAGCAAGGAGGTGGTCGAACACTTCGTCGTCCGGTTCGCACAAGCGATCTGTGAACGCACCCGCGGCAACGACGTGGTGGCGGAGCAAGTGGCGCGAGACACGTTTGAGAACCAGGGCCTGGGCTTCGTCGATCGCTTGCGGGCAGGCATCCTGTTGCAGAAGTGGGGAGCCGGTGACTGGGCCTCTCGTGAATACACGGCGGTCGTGGATGACAACGAGGCACCCGCGCAGCAGCAGGTGCTGGCGTCGGTGATGTACGCGGAGTTTCTGCACGATCGGGGCCGCGACGACGAGGCGGCCGGCGTGCTCGACAGACTTGTCGGCGATGATGCCGGCGAGCGGGAACCGGCGCTGCGGCAGCTTGATCGCGACCCGGCCCAGATGCGGGCCCGGGCCGACTATTTCCGGGCCTGTGCCGCAGCGGCCGCCGGCGACACGGCAGCCCAGCGATTGGCCTTGGAGGCGTCGGCGGGCGACGAGGCTCCGGATGTCGACGCCCTGATCGCGCTCTACCATCTTCCCGACAACACGCCGGATCAGCGGCAGTCCACGCTCGACCGCATTCATGCGGCGGTCGCCCGGATGGAGGAGAAGATTCAGCAGGTGCCGGAGGATCCCAACACGTACAACGAGTACGCCTGGCTCGTGTCGAACACCGAGGGAGACTTCGCCAAGGCGCTTCGCTACTCCCGCAGGTCGCTCCGCGACTCCTTCGACAATGCCAGCTATCTCGACACGCTGGCCCACTGCCAGGCCGCCGTCGGCAACCTCACCGCCGCGATCCGCACGCAACGGCTGGCCATGCGGCACGAGCCCCACAATCGGATCATCCGGTTGAACCTCGCGGCCTTCGAGGCCCGGGCCGCCGCCCGGCAGCCCACGGCGACGCCATGACTTCCACCCATACGCTTTCCGTCGGCACCACGTCATTCGCCGTGCATACTCGCGGCAGTGGCATTCCGTTGCTGCTGCTTCACGCCTTCCCGCTCGATCATCGCATGTGGGAAGCCCAGGAATCACTTGCCGAATCGGTGCGGCTCATCGTGCCCGACCAACGTGGCTTCGGCAGCACGCCCGGCCAGCCCCCGATCGCCAGCATCGCGGCGCTGGCAGACGACGCCGTGGCCGTGCTCGACGCGTTGCATGTGGCCGAGCCGGCCTTCGTCGGCGGCGTGTCGATGGGAGGCTACGTCGCCCAGCATGTCGCCGCCCGCCACCCGCAGCGAGTCCGTGGCCTCATCTTGTGCGACACCAAACTCGATGCCGACACTCCCGAGGCGCGGGCGGGGCGCGTGGGCCTGGCTGCCAAGGTGGGCCGCCGGGGCGCCGGCATTCTCGCCGAGACCATGCTCGGCACGCTGCTGTCACAGTCAGACGAGGCCCGCGCCCAATCTCGCCGCCCAGCAATCGAGGAACTGCTCCGGCAGACGATTCACCGGCAGCCCGTGGCGACGATTCAGGCGGCGCTGGCCGCGATGGGAGACCGTCCTGATATGACCGACACGATGCGGTCCCTCGCCATCCCCACGCTCCTCATCGTCGGTGAGGAAGACACGTTCACCCCACCGGCGATCATGCAACGCATGGAGGCGATCCTTCCCGACGCCCGGCTGTTGATCGTGCCACATGCCGGCCATCTGGTGCCGCTGGAGGCCCCGACGGTATTCAACGCGGCTGTGGTGGAGTTTCTTCACGCGGTGGTGGGCCGCGGCGCTGTGGCCGCTCCCAGTCGCTGAAAGGCCCTTTGGGCATCCGCGCCTGCAGCCGTGAGTAGCGGTCGAGCCATTCCAGCCGCTCATCGGTGTCGAGACTGATGATCGACCGCCGTTCGGCCGGGTCACGGGAGGCCACCCAGGCGTGCCACAGCCGGGCCGCTTCCACCAGGTGTTCGTTCTCGGGGTTGGCCAAGGCTCGGGCAAGTTCACCGAGCCGGCGGCGATCGAATCCGTCGAGCTGCGACAGGTCTTTCATGCGCTCTTCGAGATCCCGCCGCTGCTCACCGGACAGCGGCTCCTGCGTCTCACGATGGAGTGACCCTCCACGAAGCGACCCGATGGACGCCTCGAAAGCGGGGTCGTCTCCGGTCGGCTGCTGCAGCAGTGGAAATGATCGTGGCGTTGGATAGGCCCGACGGTCGACTTCATGAAGAAACTCCACCGACCCGGCTTCTTGCAACAGATCGAGATGCTCGACGAGCGGCCACTGCTGCGGCATCATTCGTCCGGCAGGACTCGGGAGGGTCGCTCGGCCGGCTGCCGCCCCGCCGAGAAAACTGGCAATCACCGCCGCCACCGCGGCAACCCAGGCCTGCGGCGACGGACGGGCGGCGACGGCCGACCGATGCTGCGCCGAGATCGCGACCATTTCGATCGTCGTGGCGGTCGCTGCTGGCGACGGGGCCGATCGTGGAAGTGAATCGAGCGCCTCCCAGATGTCACCGAGTGCGGTGGCCGGATCGTCACGTTCGTCAGCCGTCATGACGACTCGCCCCTTTCCACGTAGGGCTGCAGGGCTTCCCTCAGCTGGTCACGCGCCCGGAAGAGGAGCGATTTCACCGCCGGCACGGTGATGCCCATGGCAACGGCGATCTCCTCGTAGGAGCACTGTTCAAACTTCGCCAGGAGCACGGCCATCCGCTGTCGTTCGTTGAGCGTGAGCAGCGCCTGCTGCACGGTGGCCTGCAGTTCGGTGCGGTCGGCCAGTCGGGAAGGCAGCACACCGCTGGCAGCGATCGCGATCTGTTCCAGCCCCATGGCACTGGAGGAGGCCGATGCGCTCATCGGCACACCCCGCTCACGACGGCGGTAGGCCCGCTGCTTCAAGTCGCTGGCGGCGTTGTGGGCGATCGTGTGGACCCAGGTCGTGAACTTAGCCGTCGGCTTGTAGGTGGCCCGGGCCCGATAGACCCGCAGGAAGACCTCCTGGGCCAGATCCTCGGCGGTCGCATGGTCGCCAGTGTGGTGGAGAAACAGCGTGACGAGGCGATCCTGCCACAACGCGACGAGCTGTTCGAACGCCTGGGCATCCCCATCCCGCACCCGCAGCATCAGCTCCGTGGAGGGATCGCTGGCGGCACTCTGCATCACCGCGGAATCACTTGGCATAGAGGTCACCCGCACTGCCGCCGCCCCGCGGCGGCCCCGCTCGCCCGGAGGTGCGAGCGGCCCGCCCGACGCACGAAACCTTGGCTTTCGTGCGTCGGGCAAGGCGTGCCGAGGCCATGGATGGCTCGGCACGCCTGAAGCTGGAGCGGAGGAGGATCGAACTCCCAACCTCGGCATTGCGAACGCCGCGCTCTCCCAATTGAGCTACCGCCCCGTTCGGGAAGCGGCCCAGAGGCCGTTTCCCGCCGGAAAAACCGATCGTACGACAGCGTCTCGGGGCTGTCCAGCGACCGCCCGAAGAGGCGCTACAATGCACCGGTATGAAGGCCCCTCCCATCGTCGTCCGCGGCGCCCGTGAGCACAACCTCCGCGACGTCACGGTGGGGCTCCCAAGGGGCCGGCTGGTATGCCTCTCGGGCGTGAGCGGATCGGGCAAGTCGAGCCTCGCCTTCGACACGCTCTATGCGGAGGGGCAGCGACGGTACGTCGAGAGTCTCTCGACATTCGCCCGTCAATTTCTCGGGCAACTGCCTCGACCTGATGTCGATGCCGTCACGGGACTGTCGCCGTCGATCTCGATCGCGCAGAAGTCGGCCGGCACCAACCCCCGCTCGACCGTCGCCACGATGACCGAGATCCATGACTTCCTGCGTGTGCTCTATGCGCGGGTCGGCACGGCTCACTGCCCGGAATGCGATGCGGTGCTCGAGGCCCAGCCTCGCGACCAGATCGTGGAACGGATCCTGGCCGCCCGGGGCGGCGAGCAGGTGATGATCCTTGCGCCGCTCGTCCGCGATGCGAAGGGTGAGCACCGGGACCTGTTCACCGACCTCGTGCGACAGGGATTCACCCGCGCACGGGTCGACGGCACCGTATGCCGCGTCGAAGATCCGCCCCCGCTTGAGAAACTCCTCAAGCATACGATCGACGTCGTGGTCGACCGGCTCGTCCCGTCGGAGACGACCCGGAGCCGGGTGGCCGAGGCGGTCGAACTGGCCCTGAGAACCGGCGGCGGCCAGGTGATCGTGGCCGGTGAAAAAGGGGACGCAGCTCTTTTCCCACCAGAGAAAAGAGCTGCGTCCCCTTTTTCCGACCTGATCCTGTCGAGCAAATACGCCTGCGTGAAATGCGGCGTGAGCTACTCCACGCCGGAGCCGCAGCTCTTCAGCTTCAACAGTCCGCAGGGGGCCTGCCCCACCTGCGACGGCCTCGGCGACATCTACGGCATCGATCCTGACAAGCTCATCACGGCGCCGGAGAAGTCGCTCAAGAAGGGGTGCATGGGCGTGCTCGGCTCGTTTCGCGACATGCCTCGCTGGATGCGGCGGCTCTTCAACGGCGTGGCAGGCCATGCCGAGACGAAACGAAAGTGGCCGGACGGCACGCTGCTCGACACACCGTGGCAGGATCTCTCGTCGCTGCAGAAGAAGGTGTGGCTGCATGGCACGGGCGTCGAGGAGATCGCACTCTCATGGAAACGGGGCCGGGCGGAACGCGGGGCCAAGACGAAGTTCGAGGGCATCCTCGCGATGCTCGCCAACCGGTGGCGTAACGCGAAGAGCGGCATCATGCGGCGGATGCTCGAAAAGCTGATGAGCATCACACCCTGCCATGACTGCCAAGGCGCACGGCTGTCGCGACAGGCACGGGCGGTGCGGATCACGAGCCGCGCTCATCTCGGCGATTTGTCTTCAGGGCCGAAGGCCCGGGTCAGCACCAGCGACCGGGGGTCGCAACACCGGGCCGGCCGGGCCCGGCGTGAAGCAGCCGCGGAGCTTTCACTCGATGCGCTGTGTGCCTTGCCGATCGCCGATGCCCGGGTCTTCCTCACCGATCTCGTTCTCGACGACACGCAGGCCGTGATCGCCACCGAACTGCTCAAGGAGATTCGCTCCCGCCTCGAGTTCCTCGATCAGGTCGGCCTTGGCTACCTGGCTCTCGACCGCAAGGCGCCCACGCTCTCCGGCGGCGAGAGCCAGCGGATCCGCCTGGCCGCCCAGATCGGATCGGGCCTCTCGGG
>JBIKNV010000172.1:0-6022 GCA_044358475.1 Pirellulales bacterium
CCGGCTGCCGTGTCGCCACCACGACGACGTCGCTCGCCTCGACCCGCACCGCTTCCACACCAGCACTTCGCCAGGCCGCCTCCGCGAACCGTTGCGGAGGGGAGCACCGCACGCGGATCTCCGCGGGCAGTGATTCGATCAGGCTGCGGATCTCCAACGCTGTGCCACTGGCCACGAGCCGCCCACCGAGAATCACCGCCAGCCCGGCGTCGAGGGCCTCGACTTCGTGAAGGAGGTGACTGGCGACGATGAGGCTGCGGTCCCGCGACCAGGCCCGCACGAGATGGACGAGTTCGTGTCGGGCGACCGGGTCGAGCCCGATGAACGGCTCGTCGAGGACGAGCAGATCGGGATCGTGGGCGATCGCGCCGGCAATCTTGACCCGCTGCCGCATGCCCTTGGAGAGCGTGGCGATCGGCCGCCGCGACGCTGCCTCCAGGCCCACCTGCTCGATGGCCCGCTCGGCACGCAGATTGGCCTCACCCCCGGTGAAGCCCGAGAGCCGCACGAGATATCGCACCCACGCCTGGGGCGTGGCATGTCGCTCGGCCAAGTCTGCGGCCGGGCAGTAGCCGATCCGCCGCAGCACCCGCGGGTTGGCGAAGGGTGGCTCCCCAAACACCTCCACCCGCCCCATCGTCGGCCGCAACTGGCCCGTGATGAGCCCAAGAAACGTCGTCTTCCCCGCGCCATTGGGGCCCAGCAGACCATGAGCGCCGACGTCGAGATCGACCGTCACGTCATTGACGCCGATGACCGATCCGTAAAGCTTCGTGAGGTGCGTGATGTGGATCATGCTGGTGCCTCTAGGCTCGCGCCGGGGCGTCGACCCGCCGCCACAGGATCACGATCGACACCACCGACAGCGTCACGAGCGCTACCAGCGGCGGCAGGATGGCCTTCGGACGCCGCTCGATGCCGAAGACCCAGCCCTGCATCACGCCGAGCGCATGGTAGGGGGAGATCCAGGCCCAAGGATCGATCGCGGGATCGAGGCCGGCAGCCTTGGCAAACCACCGCACCTTCCGGGGCGGCGGCCTGTCGGCACCACCGAGCGCCGCATCGACGTCGCCCCACAAGCTGCCCGACGTGTCGCGGTCGACCTGGGCAGCCGGATCATTCGCGGTGGCCATCATGTCGGCCGTCGTCAATGAAGAGTGGGCGATCCAGCAGGCGGCCCAGGTGGCGAACCAGGCAAAGCTGGCAATCCGGCTCTCGGCAGTGAGCGACGAGTACGCCAGGGCCAGGAGCGCGGTCGGCACCATCAGCACGATGCTCGAAGCGATCACCTTCAGGGGGAGATCCCACGTCGCCACCGCCACCCACACACTCGGGCTCACGAGCACTCCCATGAGCCACAGCGTGAGGCCGGGAAGCATCGTGATTCCGGCGATGATCACCGCCAGCACGAGTCCCTTGCCGAGGATGTATTCGAGTCGGCTGACGGGCCGCGTGAAATAGATAAGCCAGGCCTTCGCCCGCAGGTCACGCGAGATGAGCGCCGGAGCGATGAGCCCGACCACCACCGCCAACAGTACCGCCTGCGGCGCCCGCACGAATGCCAGCAGCAGCCGTGACCAGACGAGCCGACGTGTCTGGGTAATCTCCTCTTCTTCGGTCTTCGGCGCATCGCCCCCGCTCTGTCGACCGAGCGTGTCGGCCAGCACCGTGCCGAGCATGCCCACGCCATCGAGGTTGCGACCCATGCGGGCTCCATCCCGCATCGACGAGAGCCTCCCCTCGTCGATCGCCTGCTCGAAGGCGAAGAAGCTGGCCGCGAAAAACAGCGCGGGGCTCCATGCAAACAGGAGCGCCCGCCGCAGCCAACGGCTCGTCCAAGCCAGGCGGATGCCGGTCGTCATGATCACGCCCACAGCGTGCCCGGGCCCACGGCGACGGCCCGTCCAGCCGCGGTAGCCGACGTCATGCAGCGGCATGGCCATGTTCCTCTGACGTCGCGATGGCCTGCATGAAGACCTCTTCCAGGGGACGGTGGGTTCCTGCCAGCGATGACACGGCCACGCCCGCAGCCGAAGCTGCCCGCCAGACCGCGGCGATACCGGCCGCGTCGGGCGTGGGAAACACGATGCCGCGCGGGTCGGCGACCCGCGCGGCGATGCCCGCCTGCCGTAGCCGCGCCACGAGATCGTCGAGTGGCCCGGTCGCCTCCAGCCGCGTCTCCGCGGCTGCCGGCCGTGTGAGCGACTCGATCGAGCCGGCCAGCCGCACGCGACCGCCGGCCAGCACGATCACATAATCGCAGATCGCCTCGACGTCGGGGAGCACATGCGTCGACACGAACACCGTCTTGCCGTGGCGGCGGGCCAGCGTCTGCAGCCGGCCAAGCATCGCCCGCCTTTCGATCGGATCGAGGCCATTGGTCGGCTCATCGAGGATCACCAGCCGTGGGTCGTGGACAATCGCCGCCGCGAACGCCACCTTCTGCCGCATCCCGACCGAAAGCGTCTCGACGGGCCGATACCGTTCCTGCCCCGCATCGCACCAGTCGAGCACCTCATGGGCACGACGGAGCGCCTCGATGCTGGGCAGGCCGGAGAGCCGGGCCGCATAACGCACCATCTCCACGGCCGCCAGGCCCGGCACCGTGCACTCATCTTCGGGCACCACACCCACCAGTTGCCGTACCTGCCGCGGATCCGTGACCGGGTCGAGCCCGAACACCCGCACGCTCCCGGCGGCCAGCCGCACGAGCCCGAGCATGGCCCGCACGAGCGTGCTCTTGCCGGCGCCGTTGGGCCCCACCAGCCCCGTGATTCCCGGCGGCACGTCGAGCGACACGCGATCGAGAACCGTCCGCCGGCCGTATTGCTTCACCACGCCGTCGACGACGACGGGCGCCGCATCAGATGCCTGCACGATGCCTCCCCGCCCCTGGTGTCGTCGGACGCTACTCCATCACTTCGACTTCCTTCGCCTTGGCGAGGTCGCCCACCTGGCTCTCGAACTTCTTGGTAAGTTCCTGCACGTCGTCCTTCACCGACTCGACGTCGTCCTCGGTCATTGACCCGTCTGTCTTCTCTCCGTCGGCCGCCTTGTTGCCATCGCGGCGGACGTTGCGGATGGCCACGCGGGCCTCCTCGGCGAGTTCCTTGATGCGGGCGGCCATTTTCTTGCGGACATCGGTGGACAGGGCCGGAATCGTGATCCGGATCAGGCGGCCGTCGCTTTGGGGATTCAGGCCCAGGTCGGCGGCGTGGATCGCCTTTTCGATGTCTTTGATCGTGCCCGGATCGAAGGGACGTACGACGATCTGGTTGGGCTCGGGCGCCCCGACGCTCGCCAGGGACTTGATCGGCGTGAACGAGCCGTAGACCTCCACCTTGAGCGTGTCGACCAGCCCAGGATTGGCCCGGCCGGTGCGGATGCCCGTGAGGGCATGACGAAACACGTCCACCGCCTTCTCCATCCGTTCCTCGGCGTCGAGCAGAATGTCATCGGCCGGCATCGAACATCTCCCGGGGGGATCGCGCTGTTCCGGCCCTGCGCCGGACAATCCGTAATTGTGCCAGCCGGCTTCCCTGTCAGGCAAGCGGCCACGTCAGCCGACGATGACGGTGGGCCGACGGCCCGGATCGGCGATCGCCGTGTCGAGAAGATTCACCACGCGATTGGGCACGTCCCCCTGACCGAACAGTACGAAGTTCAACGCGAGTTTGAGGCTGCTTCCCTTGCTCCAGCCGAAGATGACATCCAACGGCGCGCCCCCCTTGGCCATCTCGATGGCCACCTGGGCGATCGTGTGCGATACGGAAACGACGTCCCGAGCCGTAATCACAAACCGCTTCCCCTCCTGCCGCACGGAAATGATCGGAGCATTTTCGAATTCGCTCACGTCGCCGTAATACACCTCCAGGAACACGATCGGCACATGCTCGGGAATCCGGTGCTTGCGGCGGATCTCCGCCTCTTTGTCGGCCAGGGATCGGCTGCCCGGGCGATGCGGCACCAGCACCCGGAATGCCTGCTCGAAAAGCACGTCGGTCCAGAGCATGCGGTCGGCGTCGTCCGCGAAGCGAAACTCCTTGTGGCGGAGTTCGTCACTGCGGCAGAACCGCGATGTAAACGAGATCATCATCACGCAGGTGATGAAAATCGACGCGATGATGATGCCGTCGGGCCGCTCGAGAATATTGGCAATCGTGGTATAGAAGAAGACGATCATGATCAGGCCGAAGCCGAATCGCTGGGCCTGGAGGGCGAGGCCGTGGTGCGGCTCGGGCTTCCGTCGCATCTCATGGACGAACGACGCGACGCAGGCGCTGGTCATGAGCACGAGCACGCCGGTGGCATAGGCGCCGCCCTGCGCCGAGACGTCGGCCCGGAAGGCGAGCGTGACGAGCAGATTGATCACGGTGAAGGCAATGACGAGTGGGCGGTAGGCCCCGGCCCACTCGGGCGCCATGCCGTAGCGAGGCAGGTACCGTGGCACCATGTTGAGCAATCCGCCCATCGCCGACGCGCCGGCGAACCACAGAATAAGGATCGTGCTCACGTCGTAGACCGTTCCAAACACGGGTCCAAAGAGCGGGCAGATCGCGTGCGGACTCTCGCCATGAGCCAGATAGGCCAACGCCCGATCCATGGCTTTGCCCTTGACCGGTTCCAGCCGCAGTTCTGCCGCTGGGATCAGCGTGTTCGTGCCGGTGGCGAGCGACGACCCGATGAGGAAGACCGACATGATGACCGCCGCGACCAGAAGCATCCGCCTCGTGTTGGCGACACGAGCGACCTGATTGTCGGGGTCAGCAACGGTGCCGCGGACCAGATGGACATGCAGAACACCGGTCTCGAAGCCGGAGAGTCCCAGTGCCAGTTTGGGAAAGATCAGGATTGCGATCGCTACCGCGACCCACGGTCCACTTCCGGAGAGCGGCGCATGTTCGAGGTGATACGATCCCGCCGAAATCTCCGCCACCCACCCCGGGAGGAGGCTGGGGTGGGTGAGTAGGTACCAGAGGCTCGCAGCCACGATCACGAACGTCAGCCCGAGGAACGCCACCACGAGGATCGTGGCGAGGCCCACCACCTCGCCATAGCCCTTGAGAAACATGGCCCCGAGCATCACCAGCAGAAACATCGTTACCGCCACTTGCGATTGCATCCAAGGCGGCGATACCCCTGCATAGAGCGGATTACTGATGAGATGGGCGGCCGCATCGGCCGCCGAGAGCGTCTTGGTAATCACGAAGTCCGTGGCGGCGAAACCGATGAGGACGAGCACGATGAGTTTCGCCCGCCATCCACTGAACATCCGCTCGATCATGCCGATCGAACCGACGCCGTCGGGGGCCTCGCCCACGACATGTCGATAGATGGGGAGCGCCCCGCAGAGCGTGACCAGCACGAGCACCAGCGTGGCCAGCGGCGCGAGCGTGCCGGCCCCCTCGAATGCGATCGACGGCTGGTAGCCGAGCGTACTGAAGTAGTCGACGCCGCACAGGCACATGATCAAGGGCCACGCGTAATGGTGTGCCCCGCCCTGCGCCGGATCTCCACGAGACGGATTCGGCGGCCGACTCATGATGCCGACAATCCTCCGCCGTGCTTTTCGGATCGGGAAGCACCGATCCGCGTGCCGATCCGTTCTCCCGCCACGGCTCGGGCGATGGCGCCGTCCTTGCGATAGTTGAACACAAGGATCGGCATCGCATGCTCCATGCACTGGGAAATGGCGGTGGCGTCCATGACGCGGAGATTCTGCTCCCGCACTTGTTGGTACGTCAGGTCGCGGTAGAGCATGGCGTGGGGATTCTTTTCGGGGTCGTCGGAATAGACGCCATCGACCCGCGTCGCCTTCATGAGCACATCGGCGTCGAGCTCGAGGGCCCGTTGGGCGGCCGCGGTGTCGGTGGTCACGAACGGGCTGCCAGTGCCGGCGGCGAGGATCACGATCCGCCCCTTTTCGAGGTGCCGCTTGGCCCGGCGGCGGATGTAGGGCTCGGCCACCCCGTCCATACGAATCGCCGTCATCAGTCGCGTCTGCACGCCGAGCGACTCGAGT
>JBIKNV010000174.1:0-6000 GCA_044358475.1 Pirellulales bacterium
CGTGGGAGTCGATTCGACACGCAGCAGAGCAGAGGCTCCTGGCATGGCTGGCTGGCTGAGTGAACAGGCCGTAGCCGCATCGCTGCCGACAGTCAGGCGGCTCAGCCATGTGGGATTACGGAGTCGCCGGCTTGGCCTGGCTGTCGTCTCCGAGTGTGTCGGGAAGTTCATGAACCTTGCGGTGCAGGTGGTTCAGGTGCCCCTGATCGTTGCGGCGGCCGGAACCGATCTCTACGGCGATGCGGTGGCAACGCTGGCGTTTCTCGGAGTGCTCGCCGGCTGTGACTTCGGGTTCGGTGCAGCGGTCAAAAATGCAGCGGCTGATCTCGTCGGTCGCCGCGAGGCAGTGGCGTTGAATCAGGGGCTGGTCAACGATTGGCCCGTCAAGGATTTGCTCGTCAAGGCAGCGGCCTGGTCGGCATTGATTGCTGTCGTGGTCGGCGGGGTCATCGTCTTTGCCCCCGACGCGTTGGCCATCCTCCCCGGAAGTGACTCGATCCTGCCGATGCTCGGGAGAGATGCCGCCACGCGGTGGCTGATGGTGGTGCTCGTGGTCGTGGGGCTTCCGCTGGCGGCAGCCGCCCACTGTGCCGAGGGGATGCAGCTCACCTGGCTGGTACATGCCTGCCGAATGGTTGCTGCGGTGCTGGGGCTCGGCGCGATCGTGGCCTTGGCTGCGGTCGTCTCGCAACGCTGGCACGTGGTCGCGCTGCTGGGCCTGACTCCGCTCGTGGCCGGAGTCCTGACCTGGTTCGCCCTCTGGCGGTCTCTCCCGTACCGAAGCTGCGTGGGGGATCGTGCCGTGCCCCTCGCGCGACTCGTCCACGACGGCCTCCCCTTCATGCTGCCCATCGTGGCAAGCCTGTTGGTCGTGAATGCACCGCACCTGGCCATCCTCGCGGCGGATGGTTCGCCGGCCGTGACCCGGTATGTCGTGGGCCAGCGGATGATGGGCCTGTTCATCCAGCCGCTGATGTTTGCCGTCGGCCCCCTGTGGCCGGCTTTTGCCGAAGCGCGTGCCAGGGGAGATCGGGATTGGGTGGCCCGTCAAGCGTGGCGGATCTCATTCGTCGGGGCCGTGTACTGTGGTGTGGTCACAGTGGTTGGGATCGTCTGCGGGCGATGGGTGGCCGCACTCTGGGTGGGGCGGCCCGACGCAGTGCCCACCACGGTCGAAATGGCTGCGATCGCCGTCGCAGCGGGCGTCTCGGCCGTAGTACAGCCGGGCGCGATGCTGCTCAATGCCTACCGGCGCTTCCGGCTGGCCACGACCGTGGCCGTGTTCCAGATCGCGCTGACCTTCGCCTACGAACCGCTGGCCCGCAGCGCCGGACCGGCCGCCGTGCCGGCGGCGCAGGCCCTCTTCGGACTGCTCATCGTGGTGCCGGCCGTCATCGTCGAAAGCCGGGCCGCCCTGCGGCAGTGAAACACGTTCGCAGACCAACTGAAACAACTGTCGCCCCACGATGGGGCGGCTTCGCCCCTCGAAAACCTTGGCTTTTCGAGCGGGCGAACACGTGGGCAAAGGCCATGGAGGGCTTTGTCAACGGGAAGTCAGCGTGGCGCGAGGCCGCGATCGAAGGCTTCCTGATCGCGGCGGTACACCGCCAGGACCGTGTCGAACCGCTCCAGCGGGATCGTGTAGACCGGCTGCTCGTTGGTGTGGGCATGGCAGTGCGCGACGAGGAGGCGGTAGAGAAACTTGAAAAGATGCCGCGGCACGCGGACGCTCCGCAGGCCGTCGAGCAGCCGCCGCTGGTCGACCTCGGGATCGAACAGCTGCGCGAGCGTGGCCGGTGGATTCCCGACGCTGGCCGCTTTCACCCGCTGCGACGCGATGTCGTAGAGCGTCTCGCCCGACCACTCCAGCGAGGGCACGAGGTTTTGCTTGTCGAGCCGCGCCCGCTGGTTGAACTGCTCGTCTTCACGCTCGATGAACCGATAGAGCTCGACGGGAAGCAGCAGTTTGAAGCCCAGACCTGTCGACTTGAGAAACTTGTTGTCGAGCATCGGCCAGAGTACCTGCCGCATCCGCTCCGCCGAGCCATTGATGAGGTGCGGCTCGTCGAGCCGGTCGACGATCACCACCATGCCGGTGTACCCGAAGGCGGCCAGCACCCCCTGGAGCTTGCCGAGCATCTCGTAGCGGTCGTCACTGCGGGCGGCCAGCGGCAGCGGCTGACCGGCCAGATCGACCTCCGGGATCCGTGCCAGCGCTCGTGTCAGTTGGCCGACGGTGCGGTTGCCCGTCTTCATGCTGTGGACGATCCGCCATGCCTTCCACCAGCTGCGACCCCGCCGCCAGACCCACGGCGTCCAGGCGGCGGCCAGCGCCAACCAGGGCCACCAGAGGCCGGTCCATGCCAGTGAGCCCTGCGCGACGCCGATGGCGAGTGCCGCGGCCAGCGCGAGCCCCGCCACGAGCCCCAGCCCCAGCGGCCACAGGCCTCGCCACGCGTGGTAGCCGACACGGCGCCGGATCGCCCGCCAGCGGGTGGGAAACGTGGCCGTCGTCGACTGGTCGTAGCAGGCCGCCAGCACCGCCATGTCGCGGGCCTTCGATGGCGGCAGATGGTGGGCGGCACGACGCCCTTCGATGATCTCGTCGCACAGCTGCGAGACGGCGAGCGCCAGGATGGCGTCCATGTGGTCCCACAGCTTCCACTGGGAGAGGGCCTTTTCGACCGGTCGCCCGGGGCCAACCCGGCTTACGAACCGGTCGAGGAACGGATTGAAGTCGTCGTAGAGGACGACGAACGTGCGGGCCTCCGGGTGGTCGGCATTGTGGCGGTCATACTGCCGCTGCATCTGCAGCTTCAACGCCGTCTTACCGGCCCCCTTCTCACCGAACACGATCGACGTGCTCGGCTCGGCGGCATCGCCGAAAATCTTGTCCCAGGCCGGATGAAACGTCGTCTCCAGGCAGGTTCGCTTGAAGACCGTGTCGTTCTGCGCATCCTCCTCGGCAAACGGATTGCCGGCGATGCCGTGGTGCTCGAGGAAATCCTGAACCTTCATGGTCTCACTTCGTTGCGGGGACGAGGCCTTCGATCATCTTCCGAAAGCCATCGGCATGCTGCGCGATCGTGGCCGCCGGACCGTACAACTTGAGGAAGTAGCTGCCCGCCTCCGGCGACTCGATGATCGCCGCCAGCATGCGGTAGTCGGGCCGCTCGATCGTTTTGCCTCCCGCGAAGGGCCCGCCCGGCATGTCTTTGTACGTGCCGGGGATGTCGACAAGCGTGACCGTGCAGCCGGCCACCTTGAGCGTTTTGGTGCTGGTCTTGTCTTTCGTGTCGCTGCCGTCGGGCTGGGAAAACTGGCCGCACCAGCGGTCGATGTTGGCCTCCACCGTGCCGCCGGCGCCCATCACCGTCATGCGGCCGGCGGCCGCATCGCCGGCGCCGGGAATCTCAAATTCGGTTTCCACGATCCGCGACTTCGGCGGCACGCGCTTCCAGTCCGCGGGCGCGGCGAGCGAGAAGCCACCATCGGCAATCGTAAATGCGGCCGCCTGCTCGGCGACGGCCTGTCCGCAGGCCGGAGTTCCACTGAGCAGGAACGGCATGAGGGCGACGACAGTCAGCAGCGTCGGAAATCGCATGATAGGGTCTCCTCGTGAGGAAGCGGGAACGTGGTTCGACCAGACTTTACCATAGGCGAGAGTCGTCTGCCGGGGGGCAGGGCGACGGCCGCGTGGACAGCCAACCCGGTGATTCTTACGATGCCGCGATTCTCCACCGTTTCCGCAAGTGGCTGCCATTTCTATGAAGCGTCAGGACCGTGGCCGTGATGATGGCCGAGACGACGACCGCGAGGGCCCGCTCGAGATCGCCCTCGTCGGCGACCTCACCGAGGCCGAGGCCGACCTCACCGATCGCATCCTTGGCGTTGAGCCGGGGGCGGAATGTACGATCTATTTCGACTCGCCGGGAGGAAGTCCCTACTGCGCGATGTCGCTGGTGACGCTCCTCAAACTGCGGGGCATCCGGGCGACGGGCATCGTGACGGGGGAGTGTTCGTCGGCCGCTCTGTGGCCGTTCGCGGCCTGCACGCGGCGGCTCGTAACGCCCTACAGCGTGCTGCTCTTCCACCCCATGAAGTGGCAGAGCGAGGAACATATCGGCATCACCGAGGCAGCCGAATGGTCGCGGCACTTCGGCGCGCTCGAAAAGGACATGGATGTGTTGCTTGCCGATCTGTTCGGTGCCTCGCCGGCCATGATCGATGCCTGGGTGAAGACCCACCGCTACGTCACGGGCCGCGAGCTCGTCGAAGCCGGCCTGGCCGAGATGATCACGCTCGGGCCGATTCAGCGATAGTCAGCGTGACAGGTGTCGCAGGATTTTCGCAGGGCGGAAACGGCCGACTGCGCGGCGGCGAAGTCTCCCTTGCGAGTCGCCGCCGCGGCCTGCATGGCGGCGTCCCGCATCGTCGATGCGTAGCCGCGGTAGGTTTCGTCATCGAAATCCTCGCACTGCGGCTGCTGGATGAATTCGCCGATCAGCGCCACGATTTCGGCCTCGTGCAGGAGCCGTTCGGGATCCTTGGCGAATGCGGCGTCGGAGGCCGAAACTTCCGCCAGACCTTTTTCCGCCCGTTCCAGCCGAGCCATCAACGGGGGCCGCGCGGCGATGCGGTTCCAGTCGACCTGCTTCGTCGGTGCGCCGTCGAGCTGGCTGCCGCTGATGAGCTTCTGGAGATCCTCGGCAGCCTGGGTAGCGATGGCGAAGGTCTTGTCGTTCCCCTGGTTGCATTCAAAGGCGGCGGCTGCAAACCGGTCACGGGCGCGGGCGGCACCGTCTTTCCAACGCACGTCGCCGTCGTACACGGTGATCACGGCGAAGGCAGCGGCGATCGAAGAGAAGCCGTTGCGGGCCTCGATGTAGCCGCCACCGGTGAAATCCCGCTTCTTGGCGATGGTCTTGTCCACCTCCATCTTCATGGTCTTGATCTCGTCGGCGAGCGTGTCGGCGGAGACCAACGACGACCAGGCCCCAGGGCCGGCAGGTGCGTCGTCCTCGGTGGAGCCGCTTCCGCTGTCGTGGGGCTCGGGCAGCTTGGTGAAGTCGGGCCGCGGACCTTCAAGCTCGGCGAACGCATCGCGGAAAAACTGACTCGTCACGGCCGGGGACCACGACCCCGGCGGCTCGGCACGAGGGCGGGGAACGCCGGATCGCGGGCGACCGCCCTGAGCCTGTGCCGTCGCGAGCCAGGGAAGGGGGGCAAGTACGGTGATGACTGCAACAGCTCGCAAGATAAGCTGTGGCTGGCGGGTGGTCACATCCATAGTGCTAGTATAGGGAGCCGGTAGCGAGCGTTACGAAACCGGGCGGTAGCTCCCGCAGTTTGCTCCAGCCAGCCCCGGGCGCGAGCCCGGGGGCAGTAGCGGGGTCGATTTCCACGTCATCCCGCGGGCTCGCGCCCTGCGGCTGGCTTTGCCAAACCGGCTGGTGGCTGTGTCTGGGGCTTTGTGTCCGCCTTTTTTTGGCTTGACCTGAATGGGGCGGCTCGTCACCCTCCCGGCCCGTCACCCGTCCGAAGCATGAGGTGGCATTCCATACGCGATCACACGAGGTTTGAATCATGGATTCTGCGCCTGCCACGCGACTGTCGGCAAATCTTCCCTGGATGATGTCGGTCTGGGCCGGATCGTTCGTGGCGGGATGTATGGTGATGGTCACGATTCCTCTGCTCGGGTGCTCTGGTAGCCAGTCAGGTTCCGCCCCCGCTTCGACGGCGGTCGAGCCGGCCAAGGCAGCAGTTGCGACGTTCCTGGATGCAGTGAAGCGGGGAGACGACGCCGCAGCACGCGGGATGCTCACCAAGGTGGCTGCGGCAAAGACGCTGGAAATGGGCATTTCTGTCGCCCCGCCAGTACCCGCCACAGCCACCTATTCGATTCGGGAGTGTGAGATCGTCGCAGACTCAGAGGATCTGATGCACGTGGCAACCACGTGGACCGATACCGACACCGATGGCTTCACAACAACAGACAAC
>JBIKNV010000176.1:0-5967 GCA_044358475.1 Pirellulales bacterium
GCCTGCCAGTCGGCTTCGTGGTAGCGTTGCCGGGCATCCATTGCAGCAGTTCCCAGAGCGAGCCGCCTTCATCGGCCTGCAGCGTCTCACCGTCCGGTGCCGCTACAGTCATGGGCACCTGCAGCACTCCGGCACTGCGTACGAGCCGCATGAGTGCATGGACCCAGGCGGCATGTTCACGGCTGGCCGACGTCGCGAAACTCTTGAGGACGAATCGGTGGCCATCATGGTCGACAGCCCATGCACGGGCACCGCTTAAGCCTCCCACCAATGGCGATGCCGCGACATCGGTCCCATACCACCGCCAGCACATTGCTCGGGGAAACACGTCGCTCGCCTCAGACACACATCACCCAAAAACTGGTTCACGACCCGAATCGATGCTACCCTTCCATGCATGGTCGCGTCAGCACCTGCCGACGGCCTCTCCAGGAGATCGGTTGATGACAGGCAAAAATTGGAACCCGCGAGTGGTCGTTCATGTCGTGGCAGCGATCGTCATGGCCGGTGGCAGCGTGGCCCGAGCCGAGGAACCCAAGAAACCCGACGACAAGCCGGTATCCAAGAGCGAAGACACACAGGTCATACCCGCTGGCAATGCTTCGCAGAAGCCATTTGCCGTGTTGCTGAAGGATGCCGCGCGACTGCCAGGGCTGATCGCTCTCTACCAAAAGGACGGCAAAGTCTATGCCGAGCTTCCGAACTCCCTGCTTGGCAAGGACTTCTTCGTGTCGATCTCGATCGCCCGCGGCATCGGCGAAAGCTCCCTCCTCGGCGGCATGAGTTGGGGCTTCGGTGACGACTGGGTGTGGCAGTTTCGCAAGGTCGACGACACCATTCATGTCATCCGCAAGAACGTCCGCTTTTTTGCCGACGCGGGCAGCCCCGAGGCAAAGGCCGTCGACCTGGCGTACACCGACAGTGTGCTGTTCGCCGTGCCGATCGCGAGCACGAGCCCTTCGGGTGGCCACGTCATCGACTTGGCATCGATCTTTTTCACCGACCTGCCGCAGATCTCAAACGCTCTCTCGGGCTTTTCATTTGCCCGCGACCGCACCACATGGGCGAGCGTGAAGGCTTTCCCCGACAACGTCGAGTTACAGGTGGCGGCAACCTACGCCTCCAGCGGGAAGACGCAGATCGATACCGTGCCCGACAGTCGCGGCGCCACGATCACCGTCCACTACTCACTGAGCCTGCTGCCGCAGAACACCTACAAGCCGCGGCTCGCCGACGACCGCGTGGGGTATTTTGTGACGGCGTTGAAAGACTTTTCGCAGAGTGTCGATGAGGATCGTTTTGTCCGCTACATCAATCGGTGGAACCTCGAGAAGGCCGACCCGTCGGCGGCGGTGTCACCACCAAAAAAGCCGATCGTGTTCTGGATCGAAAACACCGTTCCCTTCCGCTACCGTCAACCGATTCGCGAAGGGATCGAAGCCTGGAACGTCGCCTTCGAGAAGGCTGGCTTCGCCAGTGCCATCGAGGTCCGGCAGCAGCCCGACAAGACCGACTGGGACCCGGAAGACGTCAATTACAACACCTTTCGCTGGATCACAGCCGGGGCGAGCTTCGCCATGGGGCCATCGCGAGTCAACCCGCGGACCGGCCAGATCCTCGATGCCGACATCATCTTTGATGCCGATTTCCTGCAGTTCTGGCGGACGCAATATGAGACGTTCACCCCGCAGTCGATCGCAGCCCTCACTGGGGGCGGGCCGCCGACCAGCCGGCTCCACAGCGGCCACGGCGCTTGCTGTGCCGCCTGCACCCTCTTCGACGGCCATGCACGGGAGACGGCGCTCGCCGCGACGATGCTGGCGGCGACAGCCGAGCCGGGCCTGTCAGAGAAGGAAAAGGAGAAGGTCGTGGTGCAGGGCCTCAAGCTCGTGACGATGCACGAGGTGGGCCACACTCTCGGCCTCCGGCACAATTTCAAGGGCACCGCCTACCGGAGCCTTGCCGACTTCAACGATGTCTCGACGACCCGCGAAAGCGGCGGCAGCACGAGCGTGATGGACTATATCCCCGTCAACATCGTGCCACCTGGCAAGACGCAGGGCGACTACTATGCCACGACGCTCGGCCCCTATGACCTGTGGGCGATCGAATATGGCTACAAGCCGCTGCCGGGTGGTTCCCCCGAGGCGGAGCGGGCCGAATTGGAAAAGATTGCCGGCCGCAGCGGCGAGCCGGCGCTCGCCTTCGCCACCGACGAAGATACCGAAGGAAATGATCCCGACCCGTTCTCCAACCGTTTCGACCTCGGCAAGGATCCGCTCGAGTTTGCCACGCTGCGGGCCGACCTGGTGGCTGCGGTGATGCCGAAGATCGCCGACCGCCTGGCCACGGTCGATCCCAAGACCGGCGAGGGGGGCTACAACCGTGTTCGTCAGGCCTTTGGCGTGCTGCTTTCGGCGCACGGCCAGGCCATGCACTTTGCGTCGCGACTGATCGGCGGCCTCGAGACGTCGCGAAGCCACAAGGGGGATGACAACGCGGCGCCGCCGTTTCGGGTCATCTCCGCACAGCAGCAGCGGGATGCCCTCGCGCTCCTTGAGATGCGGATGTTTGCCGCGGAGACGTTCACGTTCCCTCCGGCACTGCTCAATCAACTCGTGGCGACGAAATGGCTGCACTGGGGGGCGACGCCGGTCTCGCGGGAGGATTACGCCATCCACGAAGTGGTGCTGATGTGGCAGGATCGCATCCTGGGCAACCTTCTCGACTCCGCAACGCTCTCGCGAATCCGCGACAGTGAACTGAAGGTGGCGGCCGACGAGGATGCCTTCACGACGGCCGAACTGCTCGATCGACTCACCGCGGCGATCATGCGGGAGGTCGAGACGATCGGACCGGGCGAATCCACGCCCCGGAAGCCGGCCGTGGCCAGCCTGCGGCGCGGACTGCAGCGGGCGTATGTCACGCGGCTCGCCGGCCTGGCGATGGGCTCGGCGCCATCGCTCCCTGATGCTCAGGCGCTGGCCACGATGCACCTGCGTTCGATCAGGGATTCGATCGAGACGCTGATGGCCAAGGATGACGTGAAGCTTGACGATGTGTCGCGGGCCCACCTGGCGGAGCTGCAAGCCCGAATCGAGGCGGTTCTGGATGCCGACTTGAACCTCCCCCGCCCCTAGCAGAAAGAAATCGATGCGGCTCGTGATGGCGGTGGTGAAGCCGGCCCAGGTGGAGGCGGTGCGGCGGGCCTTGGCTGCGGTGCAGGTGACGAGGCTGACGATCTGCGATGCCCAAGGCTATGATGAGGCCGCTGGCAGGCTCGTGCAGCAGGCCTGCTTGGAGGTTGCCGTCAATGAAGACTTCGTGGATCGCACGGTGAAGACGATCGCCGCCGCGCTGACAGCCGCCGGCGCGGCCCCGGAGGGACAGATCCTGGTCATGCCCATCGACGAGGCGGTGCAACTCTACCGCACGGTCCGTGGGCCGGAGGCCGTGTGATCGTCCACTGGAATCGGTGGACGTGGAGCGTGAGGGCAGGGGAGGTGTGGATGGATGGACAACGGCAGATTCTGCTGGTTTCTCCCGACTTGATGTCGACGAGTCGGATCGCGGGGCTGGCCCGCTCCGCCGATGCCCGCCTGGAAACACTTCGCAGTCTCGACGAGACGCCCAAGAGCGGCCCCTTCGTCATCGCCCTGATCGATTTGCAGGCGTTCGACGGCGATGCGGCAGTCCTCGTCTCTCGCGTGCGGGCCATCCTGGAAACGCTCCCCGCTCAGGCCGACGTTCCGTTTCGCCTCATCGCCTTCGGGCCGCACGTCCACAAGCAACGGCTCGAGGACGCCACGGCCGCCGGTGCCGACGCGGCCGTGAGCCGCGGGGAATTGCTCGGCGGGTTCGCGGGACTCATCCACCGCTGGGTCGAGTGACCTACGCTGCCGTTTCTTCCAGGACGACTTCGTCGAGTTCCGTTCCATCGACGTCCTGCCGCAGGAGCAGGTAGGCAGCGGTGGCGATCGACCAGAAGTAGCCCCAGCCGAAGGAGCCCAACAGCCACTCGAGGCCACGGGTCCAGAAGGCAAGTGCCTTCACGCCCCATGGCTCGCTGCATCCACTGGCAGTGGTGCATGTCCGAACGCCGTCCAGGATGGCCGCCGTGCGGTCATGCCCCATCCCGAAGCTGGCAGCCCACAGGGCAAGCGTGCCGGTGGCGTCGGCCAACACGCCGGCCGCAGCGAACGCGGGAATCGCGACCACCAGCGCCACGAAGGCGTAGAACGCGACGTGGAGCGGCCGCTGGTAGAAGTAGGAAAACGCGGTCGAAATTGCCTGGAAACTGTCGCCTCGCTCGACCCCGACCGTCGCCACCATCAGCGGCCATGCGGCCACGACACCGATCGCGAGGATCGCCAGCACCACCGCGCCGGCTAGCACGAGCGGCCAGATCGCCCCGGCCAAAGCCAGGCCGATATCGGTTCGCATAAGGAGGCCCAAGAGGGCTCCGGGGATCGCAAGGGCGAGGATTCCGATGAGAACGAACGCGACTGAGTTGAACGCGGAGAGCCAGTTCTGGGAGCCGTAGCGAAGTCCGCCGATGAGCCCCGGCGTCTCCTCGCCGACCAACGAGAGCGCCACGTGCCGCACGATGGCCGTGCCGAAGATCGACCACACGAGCGCGAACCAGCCAATGCGGGCGAGCGCTCCACCCACCTCGCGCAGCGTCGCTGACGGACTGAACGGGAGGGCCACCAGTCGCAGCACGTTGCCGCCGGTGGCGGGCAGGAGATCGGCCGCTGCCCGCAGCGCCGGCACGGCGTGGGCACTCGGCGAAAGGCCGGGCACGGGTGGGGCCGGCGGCTGGATCTCCATGGCCATCTCGCTCGCGGTGGCACCGCCGGCCAATCCCAGGCTATCGGCCACCGACCAGCCAGCCCAGGTGGCGAGGGCACCGAGCGCAGCGAGCAAAATCACCGACGGCGAGAAGGCGGCACCGGCGGCACGAAACAGAAGCCACCACGGGAGCGCCTCACTCCATTGAATTTCGTGGACGACTCGACTGGACGATGGTTCGTTGCCGGCTGCCATAAAGCCCTCGCGGATCGGGGAAGGAATGTGCCGCAGAGTATACGAGGGGCAATCGCTTTCCACAGCAAGCCGCCAGCCGCAAGCCGGCGGGATGACGCACCAATCAGCGTCGCCGCAGCCCCCGGGCTTGCGCCCGGGGCTTTCTGATGGATGGGACCGCCCGCCTGGAGGAAAAGCTTACGAGAGCGACCGGAGGGTCGCCACGAAACCCGAGTCCAGGATGGCGAGGGTTTCGTAAAGCAAGCCGCAAGCCGGCGGGCTGACGCCAAAACGAGCCCCGCACGGCAACGGCGATCATCCGGCTCACTCCCCGTCCGCCTCATCCAGAGTGGGCTTTTTGGCGTCGGGCACCGCATACGACTCGTCGAGCCAGCGGCCGAGGTCGATCAGTCGACACCGGTCGCTGCAAAAGGGAACCGTCGACGTCTTCTCGAGGTCCACCGGGGCGTCACAGACGGGACATTGTGGCATAGCAGCGCCGACCCCCCGGTCGGTCAGTCAGATTTTTTCTCGGAGCTTTTCTTATCGCCGCCCTTGTCGCCGCCCCCCTCAGACTTCTTGCCGGAGTCTGCGGCGGCAGCCTTCTTGTAGGAGTCACTGCGGTAGTCGGTCTTGTAGAAGCCCGAGCCCTTGAACACGATCGCCCCGCCCGTGCCGATCAGGCGGCGGAGTTTTTTCTTGCCGCACTTCGGGCAGGTCTTCTTCACGCTGTCGGTCATCGACTGGAACAGCTCGAAGGCATGTCCGCAGCCGTCACACACATAATCATACGTGGGCATGGGGATGGGTTTCTCCTTTCTTGATCATGGTGTGGATCATGGCTCCGTGGCAACGATCACCTGCGCCGGCCGCACGACGCGTTCGTGAAGTTTGTAACCGCGGCTGGCGGTCCCGACGATCGTGCCAGGGGGGGCAGTAGCA
>JBIKNV010000206.1:0-5394 GCA_044358475.1 Pirellulales bacterium
AGCCCGGCATGGTCGGGGCCGACGCCTCACATGCCTGGCTAGCCTGCTGGGGCGGTTCGGAGGGCTGGCTCGACGTGGATCCGACCAATGACTGCCCCGCGGGATCGCTCCACGTGACCATCGGCTGGGGCCGGGACTACGCCGACGTCGCCCCCGTCAAGGGCGTGTGCGTCGGCGGCGGCACGCACGGCATGGAGGTGGCCGTGCACGTGTCCCGGATCGGCTGACGCGGTCGGTTTAAAGACCGTTTCACGAGTGCTGGCGTTCGCGGACGACCCGGGGGCGGGATGCCAGCCGCGATCCACGGAGCTCGCCTCGGGCCGGGCCTCGGGCCCTGACTGCGGGTGCTGTCTCGTGGAGCAATCCGCTGCCGGAGCAGAAATCTCGTGGGAAAAGTGGTCTGCCAGACTGGGGGCTGGCGCCGCCCGGCGTGAGGCAGATCGTGCTCTTGGGCAGGTATTGGCTTGCCGAAGTGTCCTACAGCGGGCTATCATCCCGCGAGTTCCGGGGGAAAAGCGTGAAGAGCCGCTCCAGCGGGCAATCAATCGTTGCCAGTGGTCGGTTCGACGCGGCTTGTCTATGAAACTGGCGAATAACGCCGAGTTGGTGAGGCGTCGAATATTTTTTTAGCACCACATGAAAAGAGGTGAAGCGATGATTGAAGGCTTCGTTTTGTTGGGGTCGGCAATGCCCGACCTGTCGGTGTTCCAGTACAACGCTGTGGACAACATCTTTTCGATGACCGTCGCGACGATGGGCGCGGCGGCTCTGTTCCTGTTCATGGCTCGGGCCAATGTCGATCCGGAATACCGTCCGGCCCTGCTGGTTTCGGGCCTGGTGGTGTCGATCGCCTGCTACCACTATTTCATGATTCGCCACAGTTGGAACGACGCCTACACGCTGGCCGATGCCGGCGGCAAATATGTGGGCACCGGGGCGGCATTCAACGACTTTTATCGGTATGCCGACTGGATTCTCACCGTGCCGCTTTTGATGGTTGAGCTGGTGTCGGTGTTGCGGCTGCCCTCGGCAAAGGCCATGAGCCTGCTGACGCGGCTGGTGATCGCCGCCGCGGCGATGATTGCCCTTGGGTATCCGGGCGAGGTGATCGCTGACCCCAATCGTTGGACCGAACGCGTCGTGTGGGGCGGCTTGTCCTCCATCCCGTTCTTCTACATCTTGTATGTGCTGTGGGTTGAACTGACGAACTCGCTCGACAGTCAGCCGCCTGCGGCCCGCAAGCTCATTGAAATCTGCCGACTCGTGCTGCTGATCACCTGGGCGGTGTATCCGATCGCCTATGCGATGGGTGGCACGCCCGACGCGCTGGCAGCGAAGCAGGGTGGAAATGTCGGTGCCGGTGGCATCGTCGGTCTGCAGATCGGCTATGCGATCGCCGATATGACCGCGAAGGCCGGCTTCGGTGTCTTGATTTACTTCATTGCGAGGGCGAAGAGTCGCAAGACGGCCGGCGACCATGCCGACGCCGCGATGGCTGCTGTCTGACTTTCGCAGCGGCCTGCGGTCGGGAGGAATGACATGCACGCGGCCTCGGTAATCATGCTCTGCTGGGCAATGATCGGGGCCGCGTGCTTTTTTTCTGGGTCGGTGCCTGCCCTGGTGACGGTCAGTCTGGCGGTGCTCGTCGCCTTCATCGGCCTGCCTCATGGTGCGGCAGATCATCGCTTCGCACGATCGCGGTTGGAGCCGCTGTTGGGACCGGCTTGGCTGGCCGGGTTTTTGGTGGGGTATCTCGCGATCGCCCTGCTCGTCGTGCTCGGCTGGGTGTGGGCGCCCTCGTTCACCATTGCGGCGTTCTTTCTGGCGTCGGCCTGGCATTTCGGCCAGGAAGAGCCCCAGCCTTCTGCCGGGCCGCGGCTCTTCCGACCGGCGTTTCGGTTTGCCCGCGGTGGGCTGGTGATTTGGGCTCCACTTGTCTTTCAGGGAGGTGAGGTTTTCCGTTTGTTGTCGGTCGTCGCCCCGGGGGGCCTTGGGCCAGAATCCAAGGCCATGCTCGGTGCGTTGACCAACTGGTCGTGGCTCATGCTGGCAACTGCCGCCACCGCCTGGGGACTGCAGGGGCTGCTGGCGATCACGGCCGGTCGGTGGCGGCGGCGGGTCCTCCTTCTCGACAACGCCATGATGGCATCGCTGCTGATGCTCTTTGCCCTGGCGAGCCCCGTGGTGAGCTTCCTCGTCTACTTTTGCGGCTGGCACTCTGCCCGCGGCCTGAAACGGCTGCGTCGCGAACTTGGCGAGAGCTGGCCGCAGCTTGCCGTGAGCCTGGCTCCACTGACCGTGGCCGCCATAGCCCTCATCATGGTGGGCGTGTGCTGGGGGCTCCCGGGAACACAGTGGAACGAAACGGTGATCCGCGCGACCTTTGTCGGCCTCAGCGCCGTTGCCGTGCCGCATCTGCTGCTGCATGGCATGGCTCCATGCCTCGAGACCAGCGGCCAGCGGCACTCGACCCGGCCGGCTCCCTGCGGGAGTGCCGCATGACGCAACCGGAGAAGGTCGACTACGTGATCGTCGGAGGAGGGCTGCAGGGCTGCCTGCTTGCGCACGCGATCGCTCACCACCAGCCCGGGGCGGCGGTCGTGCTGATCGAGCGGGCGAATGAATTGTGCGGGAACCACACCTGGTCGTTTCACCAGACCGACGTTCCCGAGCAGGCCCGTGGCTGGTTCGATCCCTTGGTTGTCCATCGCTGGCCGGGCTACGGAGTCAGATTTCCCGGGCTGTCGCGACGGGTGGGGATTCCCTACGCGACGATCACCTCCACGGGTCTCCGTGCCGCCACGATGGCGTTGGCAACGCGGCCGCGGCACGCCGCCGCACAGCAGTCGTTGGCCGTACGGGTCGGGACGTCATGCGAGATCCTCTCGCCGACCCGCGTCCGCTTTGGTGACCGCATCGAGATCGACAGCCAACTGGTCATCGATTGTCGCGGGCGGGCGGCCTTGGACGCGCCGCATGGTGGCGCCGGATACCAGACGTTCGTCGGTCATGAATACCGGCTCGGCCGCCGCTGGCCTGCCGTGGAGCCGACCGTGATGGATGTCCGCGAAGATCAGGCTGGCGGGTTTGAGTTTCTCTACGAACTGCCGTTTGGCCCCGATCATGTGCTGCTGGAGTACACCCGGTTCCACGAGGAGCCCGCCTGCGACCCCCAGCGGGCGGAGAGGTTCATCGCAACGCGGCTGGCGGAGGCCGGCGTGGAGTCGGCGGAACTGATCCGAACCGAGCGGGGCTGCCTTCCGATGCCCTATGCCGCTCCCGGCAGAAGCCACGGCCTGTCGGTCGCCGGGGGCTACGCCGGCGGATGGTATCACGCGGCCACGGGGTACTCGATGCCGCTGGCGATTCGGTTTGCAGAGCTGGTGGCTCAGTCGCGGCCGGACAGGGTTGCCGGCGACCTCGCGGCGGCCGCCGCGGACGATGCTCTGCGGCGCGGATTTTCCCGATTCCTGAATCGCTTGTTGTTTTGCCTCGTGAAACCGCAAGACCGCTGGAAGATTTTTCGTCGTTTCTACAGTGTGCTGCCGGAGGACCGGATCGCTCGGTTCTATAGCCATCGCTTCAGTGCGGCCGACGCCGCTCGCATTGTGATTGGTCGGCCGCCGTCGGGGCTGGCGCCGCTTCGTTTCGCCAAGTCTTTCTTCTCACTCTCCCGCCCGGGGTTCGCATGATTACCAATCCCCTCGGTTTTGACGCCCGCACCCACCAGAGTGGGCGGACCCGACATGGCTGGTCGAAGGCCCTGCAACTTTCCCCCGATCTCTATCCTGGCGTGGGTGGCAAACGGTTCCGCGCCGCGCTGCTGCAGTGGGCGTTTCACTATGCGGGTGGCAGCGGTACCGCGCCCGCCGCGGTCATCGACGCTGTCGAAATGCTGCATGCCGGGTCGCTCGTGATCGACGACTTCGAAGATGACTCACTGACGCGGAGGGGGCAGCCGGCGTTGCATCAGGTGATTGGCCCGGCCCGTGCAGTGAACGCGGGCAACTGGATGTATTTTCGGGCACTGGAGCTGGCCGCGGCCGCCTACGATCATCCGGTGCGGTCGGTTGCGCTGTTGGCGAGGTTTATCGAGGTGGGCCGGCAGTGCCATGAAGGCCAGGCCATCGACCTCTCCACCCGGGTTGATGAGGTGACGCCGCGGCAGGCACAGGCCACGGCCGTGGCGATCTCGCGATGGAAGACAGGCCGCCTCGTTTCGCTGGCCGCCTGGTGCGGGGCCCATGCCGCGGACGGTGATCCACAGGTGCTGCGGGCCGTCGCCGCCTTCGGCTGCCGGGTTGGCATCTGCCTGCAGATGAAGAACGACCTCGACGAACTGACGGCGCTCGTGAAGGGCGGTGATCGCTGTGATGACCTGAAGAACCGGCGGGTGACATGGCCCTGGGCATGGGCGGCGAGAGAGCTTCCCCACCACCGGTTCGTCGCCTGGCAGCGCCGGCTGCGGCAGTCGCAACAAAACCCGCCCGCCTATCGGCAACTCGCCAAGGATCTTCTGGAAGTCAGCCAGGACCTTGCCGTGGTCGAGATCGCCACGCGTCTCGACCGGGCCATCGACCGGCTCACCGCCGCCGCGGATGGTGTCGGCGGGATCGACCGACTGTGTGAAGTGCTGCATTCCCTGCGGGTCGCCACGGAGCCGACAGCGACGGAGATGACGCCGTGAGCTCCGGGACGGCCACCATGCCGGCCCCGTGCCACCCGACCGTGAGGCTGGGGCGGCGGGCTGCCGTCATTGGCAGCGGGTTCGGCGGTCTCGCGTCGGCGATCCGTCTCCAGTCGATGGGTTTCGAGACCGTTCTCTTCGAGGCGAACGATCAGCCGGGGGGGCGGGCGTCTGTCTACGAAGACGGTGGGTATATCTTCGATGCCGGGCCGACGGTGATCACCGCCCCTCACTGCCTCGAAGAGTTGTTCGAGCTCTCCGGACGACGCCTATCGGACTATGTCAACCTGCTGCCGGTGACGCCGCTCTATCGCCTACAGTGGAGTGACGGGGTCTCATTCGACTATGTCGCCGACGAGCAGGGCCTCATCGAGCAGGTTCGCCGGGTGAACCCCGGCGATGTCGAGGGCTACCTGCGATTTGCCGACTTCACGCGGCGGGTGTTTGCCAAGGGCTATGAAGAGCTCGGTGCCGTTCCCTTTCTCAACTTCGCCGACATGATCCGCGCCGCTCCAGCCCTCGCGCGGCTGCGGGCCGATCGGAGCGTCTACGCAACTGTGTCGCGGTTTATCAAGGACGAACACCTCCGGCAGGCCTTCAGCTTCCATCCGCTGCTCGTCGGCGGGAATCCGCTGGAGACGAGCTGCGTCTACACGCTGATCCATTGGATCGAACGGAAGTGGGGCGTATTTTTTCCCGCGGGAGGC